>NZ_JACARS010000158.1:0-17944 GCF_013386485.1 Pseudomonas sp. P7758
CAAGCTCCCTCGCCACAAGAGCAGCCTGCCTACAGGCAAAAAAAGCGCCCCGAAGGGCGCTTTTTTTTGCCTGAAGATTGCTTACTTCAGGGTCACAGTGCCTTTCATCATCGAGATGTGGCCTGGGAACGAGCAGAAGAACGCGTAGTCAGTGCCTGCCGCCAGCTTCGACACATCGAAGGTCACGGAGTCTTTCTCGCCGGCACCGATGATCTTGGTGTGGGCGATGATGCGGGTGTCACCGTCTTTCAGGTAGTTCTTGTCGATGCCGGCAGCCATGCCGTCGCTGGCGATGCCAGGCATGTCGGCGGCGGAACTCAGCACCCAGTTATGGCCCATGACGTTTTTCGGCAAGCTGCCGGAGTGGGTCAACTCAACGGTGAACGTCTTGCAGCTCTTGTCGATTTCGATGGCCTTGGTGTTGAAGGACATCTGGTCAGTGGAGTCGACAGTGACCTTGCACTCTGCAGCAAGCAACTGGCCGCTAGCCAGAGTCAGCAGGGAAACAGCAACGAGTTTGGCAAACATGTGAATCTCCAGGGCAGGGTTTAAAAAACGCATATCGCGACAAGGGTGCCTGAGTCAGGCAGGACTTCATATGATCTGTATCAACAGATTGTATACAACTTTAGGCTATCAGACTCATCGACACAATCTACCGGCCAAAGTGCGGGTGCCGGCCTATGATCGGTCCATCACCCTTCCGGAGTCCCAGCCATGCACCTCAATAGTCTGTTCCGCAGCCTGCTTGCCGCCTATGCCTGTGGTGCCAGCGGCACCTGCGAAACACCTCAACGCGAGGTTTAATCCTTTGAGAGACGCAAGCCAGCCTTTACTCTTTAGCCACAACTGAGTGGAGTCAGGTATGTCCTTGAAGTCTGTCTGTGTGTTTTGCGGTGCCAGCAGCGGCACCAACCCGGCCTACCGTGAAGCAGCCGTGGCCCTCGGGCGCGCGCTGGCCGAGCGCAAGCTGACCCTGGTGTACGGCGGCGGCGCCGTGGGCCTGATGGGTATCGTCGCCGATGCGGCGCTGGAAGCCGGCGGCGAGGTGATCGGAATTATTCCCGAAAGCCTGAAAAACCTCGAAATCGGCCACAAAGGCCTGACCCGCCTGGAAGTGGTCGACGGCATGCACGCCCGCAAGGCACGCATGGCCGAACTGAGCGACGCCTTTATTGCGCTGCCGGGCGGCCTGGGCACCCTGGAAGAACTGTTCGAAGTCTGGACCTGGGGCCAGCTCGGCTACCACGGCAAACCGCTGGGTTTGCTCGAAGTGAACGGTTTTTACCGCAAGTTGACCGATTTTCTTGATCATATCGTCGGCGAAGGCTTCGTCCGGGCACCGCATCGTGCCATGCTGCAAATCAGCGAATCGCCGGCTGAGCTGCTTGACGTACTGGATGCCTGGCAACCGCTGGTCCTGCCCAAATGGGTGGACCAAAAACCCGATTAACCCTTGGGACGCGATTAAAGGCAGAATACGCGCCGCTCAACCTCACCTTCGACCCCAGAGGATCGCCCATGGCAAAACCTAATTACTCCTTCGCCAAACGTCAGAGAGACTTGGCCAAAGAGCAGAAGAAAGAGGAAAAGCTGCAGCGCAAGAAAATTGCAGCCGACGAAGAAGCCGGTGCACTGAACCCGGATGCTGAAGGTACAGTGGCTACAGACGAAACCGAAGCACCGAAAGACGCTGAATAGGTGATCGTTCCCACGCTCCGCGTGGGAATGCATCCTGGGGCGCTCCGCGTCCCGATTTGAGATATGTGCAGGGTGACGCAGAGCGTCACAACAGGCATTCCCACGCGGAGCGTGGGAACGATCTTGTGCATTACTCCAGCGGCATCACCGTCACCCGCACTTCCGGGTCATGGCTCCCTCCCCCCAGAATCACCCCCCGCAACGGCGAAACATCGGAAAAGTCCCGGCCCCAGGCCAGGGTGATGTGTTCCAGTGCCGGCTGCACATTGTTGGTCGGGTCAAAATCCACCCAACCCGACACCGGGCAAAACACCGACACCCACGCGTGGGACGCATCCGCGCCGATCAACCGTGGTTGGCCGGGCGGTGGCTGGGTCAGCAGGTAACCACTGATATACCGCGCCGCCAGGCCCCGGGAACGCAGGCATGCGAGCATCAGGTGGGCGAAGTCCTGGCACACGCCGCGCCGGCGCTCCAGCACTTCCACCAACGGCGTGGCGACCTGGGTGGCTTCGGCATCGAAAGTAAATTCGCTGAAGATCTTCTGCATCAGCGCCTGCACACCCAACAGCAACGGACGACCGGCCGGGAAACAGTCTTCGGAGAACTCGACGAAGCTTTTCTTCAAATGCACATAGGGCGATTCGAACCGATAGCGGCACGCCTCGATCACTTCGGCCGACAGCGGCTGGCTGCTGTAGGTCAGGCCGTTGCGGGTCTGGTCCCAGGCCGGCGACAGGCTGAAATCCAGCAGCGGCCGCGCCAACACCTCCACTGTCAGCCCGGCGTTCACCAGCAGTTCATCATGGGGCCGCTCGAATGCCAGCCGGGTGATCGGGTTGCCGAACACATCCAGTTCATCCCGGCGCGAGGTCGGCTCGGGGCTGATCTCCAGTTGCTGCGAGCTGCAGCGCTGCCAGGCGCAAGGCCGCGGCCACAGGTGCGCCAGCTGCTGGGCCAGGGACACCGGGCTGTCGTAGTGGTAGTGGGTATCGTGGAAAATCTGGTAGCGGGCACTCATCACACAGACACCGTTTGCTGGCTGACATCGTCCACATGGGCAAAATGGCGCAAGGCCAGGCGATCCGAGACTTGCCCACTTTCATCGGCCACCGCTTGCAGCAGGTCGGCCAGGCCGTCCAGCGCAGCGCGCACACTGGACTCGCCGAACAGCGGGTTCTCCAGGCAGCCCAGGTCAAAGCGCGCCAGGCGCTCCACCAACGGCGCCAACCCGGTTTCCCGGGGCACGCCGAAATCGTCATTCAAGCGACGCAAGGTGCGGCTCACCAGTTTCAGCTGGAACAGCACTGCGTGGGGGTTTTGCTCATCCAGCAGCAACAGGTCCAGCACCGGAATCAGCTGCGGCACCGCAAGGTAGCGCGAACGATAGGTGATGCTGCTGTTGCCCAGTTCCAGCAACCACTCCAGCCCGGCCTGATCGAACACCGCCACGCCGCGCAGGAACGCCGCCAGGCTGCTGCTGAGAAACTGCAGGCGCTCGATGCGCCGGCCCATCATCAGGAAGCGCCAGCCTTCGTCGCGGGTCATGTCGTCAAGGGCAAAGCCCGACAGCGCGGCCAGGGACATCACCAGGCGGTTGAGGAAATCCAGCAGTTCGCCGAAGTCCGGCTCTTCGCTTTCCAGCTCCAGGGCTTCGCGCTGCAACTCCACCAGCGCCTGCCAGTTTTCCCGGGACAGCTTGCCGCGCACCTGGGACGCCGCCCACTGCAAGCGCTGCAAGTTGGCCCGCAGGCTCGACGGCCAGTCGTCACCGAGCAACGCCGCCTGAAGCCGCTCAGGCAACTCGCCCTCCTCCGGCAACAGTCGCAGGTTCTCACCCAGTTCAACCGCCGCCTGCAGCGCCAACGGGTCGTCTCCGTCGACATAGCGGGCGAGGACGATCCGCAACCAGCGCGCACTGTCATCACAGCGCTCGCAATAACGGCCAAACCAGAACAGGTTTTCCACCACCCGCGACGGCAGGTACGGATCACGCCGCACCAGGTCATGGGCGCCGATGGCCCGTTGGGCGCGCCATTGCTCGGTGCCATGGGCACGTTCGCCGAGCACCCAGGTGTCCTTGCTCGCACCGCCGCGCTGCATCGACACCACTTCGGCATCGGCATCGGCGGCCACACGGGTCAGGCCACCGGGCAGTACCCGATAACCGTCGGCGCTGGCTACGGCGTACACACGCATGCCGATGGCGCGGTGCTGAAGGTGATCGTCAACGGTGTGCCAGACCGGCGCCTGGGACAACTGCGCAAGTTCCTGGGCGACATAGGCGTAAGGCCGCGCGCGCATGCGCTCAGCCAGGGCCTCGCGTTGTTCGTCGTTCAAGTCGCGGCCAAATACCGGGGTAAAGCTTTGCGACGGAAACGCCGGCTTGATCAGCAGCTCCGGCAGTTTCTCCAGGGCTTCGGCCAGCACCGGCGGCTCACCGCACCACCAGGTCGCGATGGACGGCAGGATCAGCTCTTCGCCAAACAGGAATTGATTGATCTTCGGCAGAAATCCCAACAGGCCAGGGGATTCCAGCACGCCACTGCCCAGGGCGTTGGCCACCAGCACATTGCCCTGGCGCACGGCATCCAGCAGGCCGGGCACGCCGAGGGCCGAGTCGGTGCGCAGTTCCAGCGGGTCGCAGAAGTCGTCGTCCAGGCGGCGCATGATCGCGTGCACCCGGCGCAGGCCGCTGAGGGTCTTGAGGTACACCGTGGCGTCGCGCACGGTCAGGTCGCCGCCTTCCACCAGCGGGTAGCCAAGCTGGCGGGCGAGGTACAGATGCTCGAAATAGCTTTCGTTGAAACGGCCCGGGGTCAGCAGCACGATCAGCGGTGGCTGGTCGTCGCTCGGCGCCTGGCGGGCCAGGGTTTCCTGCAGGGTGCGGAAGAACCCGGTGAGGTGCTGCACCTGCAAGTCGCGGTAAAGGTCCGGGAAGGCGCGGGACACGATGGTGCGGTTTTCCAAAGCATAACCGGCGCCGGACGGGGCCTGGGTCCGGTCGGCGGTGACCCACCAGCGGCCATCCGGCGTACGCGCCAGGTCCACGGCGTACAGGTGCAGGAACGCGCCGTCGGGCGGCTGGATGCCCTGGCACGGCCACAGGAAATTGTTATGGCCGAACACCAGTTCTGCCGGCAGCAAGCCTTCGGCGATCAGGCGTTGCGGGCCGTAGAGGTCGGCCAGTACTGCGTTCAGCAGGCGCGCACGCTGGGCGATGCCGGCGGAGAGTTGCTTCCATTCATCGGCGGCCAGCACGTGGGGCAGCAGGTCCAGCTCCCAGGGGCGATCGGCGCCCTTGGGGTCGGCGTAGACGTTGTAGGTCACGCCGTTTTCCTGGATCTGCCGAGTCAGCAAGGCTTGGCGCTGGGCCAGTTGCGCCGGGGTGCTGCGTTGCAAGTGATCGAGCAGCCGCTGCCAATGGGCGCGAACCGCGCCGCTGTCGTCCAGCAGTTCGTGATAAGTGCCCGCGGTCAGCGGGTAACGGTCGAGCAAGTCGGGCATGGAACGCTCGGCAGAGGCAAGGGAAGTCAGATTAATTTACAAACACTGCAAATCCAGTGTGCAAGCAGGCTTGTGTGGGAGCTGGCTTGCNNCAAGCCAGCTCCCACACAAACCCTGCTCCCACATTTTGAATCGCATTTAGTCATTCTTATTGGGGAAGCGCCGCAAATCCAGGGTCATCGGCAATTCATCATTGATCACCACACTCGGCACCGGCAATTTCCCGGGGCTGTGTCCCAAGCGGAAAAACCGCGCCATCCGCCGGCTTTCAGCTTCATTGGCATTCACCGGCAGGCTGTCGTAATTGCGCCCGCCCGGATGGGCCACATGGTACTGGCAACCGCCCAGCGAGCGCTGCATCCACGTATCCAAAAGATCGAACACCAGTGGCGCATGCACCGGGATCGTTGGCTGCAGGCAGTTGGCCGGTTGCCAGGCGCGATAACGCACGCCAGCCACAAACTCGCCGACGCGCCCGGTGGGTTGCAGCGGCACCGGGATGCCATTGCAGGTCAGCAGGTAACGCTGGGGCGGCAGGCCACTCAACTTGACCTGCAGGCGCTCCAGGGACGAATCCACGTAACGCACCGTACCGCCCACCGCGCCCTCTTCGCCCAGCACATGCCAGGGCTCAAGGGCCTGGCGCAATTCCAGTTCGATGCCGCTGACGGCGTAGTCACCGACCTTGGGAAAACGGAACTCCAGGTGCGCGGCAAACCATTCGGCCCGCAGCGGATAACCGGCAGCGTTCAGCTCGACGATCACGTCGGCAAAATCCTGCTCGATAAAGTGCGGCAGCAGGAAGCGGTCGTGCAGCTCTGTGCCCCAGCGCGCCAGCTTCGGCGGCGCATAGGGTTCACGCCAGAACCGCGCGACCAGTGCCCGCAGCAGCAACTGCTGGGTCAGGCTCATGCGGGCGTGGGGCGGCATTTCAAAGGCACGCAATTCCAGCAGGCCCAGGCGGCCGGTGGCACCGTCCGGCGAGTAGAGCTTGTCGATGCAGAACTCGGCGCGGTGGGTATTGCCAGTGACGTCGATCAGCAGGTTGCGCAGCAGGCGGTCCACCAACCATGGCGGGCATTCTTCGCCCGCTTCGGGCATCTGCGCGAAGGCGATTTCCAGCTCATACAACGCATCGTTGCGCGCTTCGTCGACCCGTGGTGCCTGGGAAGTCGGGCCGATGAACAGGCCGGAAAACAGGTAGGACAGCGACGGGTGGTTATGCCAATAGCTGATCAGGCTGCGCAGCAGATCGGGACGCCGCAGGAACGGCGAATCCTTGGGCGTAGCGCCACCGAGCACAAAGTGGTTACCGCCGCCGGTGCCGGTGTGGCGCCCGTCGATCATGAATTTTTCTGTGGTGAGGCGGGTTTGCCGGGCTTCTTCGTAGAGAAACTCGGTGCGTTCCACCAACTCGTCCCAGGTGGCGGACGGCTGCACGTTGACCTCGATCACACCCGGATCCGGCGTCACCCGGAAGTTGCTCAGGCGTGGGTCGCTCGGCGGCTCATAACCTTCCAGCAACACCGGGCAATGCAGTTCTTCGGCGGTGGCTTCGATGGCGGCCACCAGTTCCAGGTAATCCTCGACCCGTTCCAGCGGCGGCATGAACAGGTACAAGCGGCCGTCCCGTGCCTCGGCGCACAGGGCGGTGCGGGTCAGCCAGTCGGCAGACTCGTCGATCTTCGGGATACGGTCTTGGCTGGCAGCTGCCTCGCCATGGCTTTGCAGTTGTGAGGTGGTCGGCAGGTCTGCCAGGTCCTGATTGGGATCGGTGGGGTGCACGAACGGATAGTCCGCCGCCGTTACCCACGGTTGCGAGGCCAGTGGCAGGCGATAACCCAACGGTGAATCGCCCGGCACCAGGCGGCAATGGTTGTCCCGCAGGTACCAGCGCCCGCTCTGCCAGCGGTCATTGGCCGCCGTGCGCGCCAGCGGCAGCACCTGGCCGATGACTTTATCCAGGCCTTGGCTGAAGACCTTGCGCAGGCGCTCGCGCTCAAGCTTGTCCTCCAGGCGCGGATCTTCGGCGCTGACGTTTTGCGGCAAGGCGCCTTCGCGCCACAGGTAATAGAAATTGTCTTCGTAGGCCGGGAATACAAACTGCGCGGGCAGTTTCAGGCGCTCGGCAACGCTGGCCAGAAAACGCCCGGCCATCACGCCATCGGCACCGTAGCTTTGCTGCTCATCGGCGATCAGCGCGCTGTTGTGCCAGATCGGCACGCCGTCGCGGCGCCAGTAGCAGTTGAGAGACCAGCGCGGCAGTTGCTCGCCGGGGTACCACTTGCCCTGGCCGAAATGCACCAGGCCCTTGGGTGCGTAGTGCTTGCGCATGCGCTGGAACAGCTCGGCGGACAGCCGGCGTTTGTCCGGGCCCAGGGCGGCGGTGTTCCATTCCGCCCCGTCGGGGTCGTCGATGGAAACGAAGGTGGGTTCGCCGCCCATGGTCAGGCGTACGTCGTCCTTGTGCAGGTCACCGTCGATCTGCCGGCCCAGGGCCTGGATCGCCAGCCACTGCTCTTCGGTGTAGGGCTTGGTAACCCTGGGCGCTTCCCAAATCCGTTCCACGGACATCTCGTGGGTAAATTCGCACTCGCAGGGTTCCACCAGGCCGCTGATGGGCGCCGCGGAAGAAGGATCAGGACTACAGGCCAACGGGATATGACCTTCACCGGCGAACAAACCGGAGGTGGCATCGAGGCCGATCCAGCCGGCGCCAGGCAAATAGACTTCGCACCAGGCGTGCAGGTCGGTGAAATCCACCTCGGTGCCGGACGGGCCGTCGAGGGCTTTGACGTCGGCAGTCAGCTGGATCAGATAGCCCGACACAAATCGCGCCGCCAAACCGAGATTACGCAGCAGTTGCACCAGCAACCACGCCGAATCCCGGCAGGAACCGGAGGCGTTTTCCAGGGTGAATTCCGGAGTTTGTACCCCCGGCTCCATGCGGATCAGGTAGCCGATATCGGCGGCCAGGCGCTGATTCAGGCCCACCAGGAAATCCACCGCCGGCAACGGCGTGCGGTCGATACCCGCCAGATACGCGGCGAATCTCGGGGTCAGCGGCAATGTTTCGAGGTACGGCGCCAGCTCGCGCTGCTCATCGGCGGCGTAGCTGAAAGGGATTTTTTCGGCGTAGGGTTCCAGAAAGAAATCGAACGGATTGAATACCGCCATCTCCGCGACCAGGTCGACTTCGATGCGTAGCTCGTCAGTTTTTTCCGGGAACACCAGACGCGCCAGGTAATTGCCCTGGGGATCTTGTTGCCAATTGATGAAGTGCTGTTCCGGCAGCACCTTCAGCGCGTAGGAAAGAATCCGCGTGCGGCTATGGGCCGCCGGACGCAGACGAACAATCTGTGGGCCGAGTTCGACCGCGCGGTCGTAGCGGTAATGCGTAACGTGGTGCAACGCGACATGAATCGACACGGCGGCCTCCTGCGAGCCAGGGCATGGAAACAAAGCGCGCAAGACTTATGCCAGAGCAGTGGTCATTGCGCTTTATCGTGGGACCCGGTGCAGTACAGCACCAAAACGGCGCGATGGCTGCCGTCGTGGTGCGAGGGTTGCACATATTTGTGGCGGGAGTGTGAGGGTGGGTGGTGAATCTACCCAGTCAACGGGCTTTGTGCCTGGCGATCACGGCTTCACGCAGGTGGCGCACTTCGACCAGTTTCTGGCGCATTTCGCGGTGGCGCTTGCTGTTAAGCAATAGCAGTGCAAGTAAGGGTAAAAGCACGCTCACGCCATAAATGAACGCATGCGGCTGATACACGATAGTGGGCAGCACACACGCGAAACAAAGCCCCAGTAACACCACCAGTGGCCAGACCCATTGCGGGTGCCCGCGCGCAATCATGAAGTTGCAGTGCACGATGACCATCGTTAAAGCGATTCCGCAGATAAAGGAGTACTTAGCGGTATCGGCCACAGAAAGATCCCGGAAATAGCTTTCAAAAAACAATGGCACCGCAAAGGCCAGGGAAAATACCGATGCCAATATCGCCCCCATGAAAACAGGAAAATACCGAGATAGAAAACCGCGAATGCTCGGTGCTTGGTTCATTGCTCGATTCCCTGATAAAAATCGACAGGAGTGATGTCCTGATACCTATCGGGTTCGGCTCTTGGTCTTCAAAGACTGTCGAATGTGGCGAATTCCTACGAGTTTAATGCGCATATCTCGCTGAACAGAGCTGTTGAGTATCAAGAGGCCAAACAGCGGAAAAACCAACGCCAGGCCATAAAGAACGGCGTGCGGCGCGTACTGAATCATGGGAAGCACAAACAGAAAGCAGGCGAAGTAAATACCCACCATTACCCACACCCACGACGGGCGCCCGCGCAAAATCATGAAATTGCTATGGACCGTTAACAGGATCAGCAATGCTCCGATGAGCATGATCGAAAAGCCCAAGCCGCCAGCGAGAGGCGAATCACGAAAATAGGTCGCAAAGGAAAGCGCTGTAGCGAAGCCCAAAGAAAAATAGGCCGCAAATACACCACCGATAAAAGTAAGGAAGTAATGCCTGAAAAAATCACGAAGCGTCATCAGCTCGCTCATTCTCCGACCTCCTCATACAACCCCAATGCGATGGTTTTTACGTTGCCCGTGTAAGCACTCCCTATAAGGCCCGCCGTTGCGCCTAAGGCGTCTTTAATCTGGGTTTTGGTACTGTGTTTAAGTTGGGTCGGGGTAAAACGCTTGGGCAGTTCGCCCGACAACTGCTTGAGCTTGAGCATCTTCGATGTGAGGCGAGGGTCATTGATGGTCAGCAGTTCTTTTGTGAGCTTCGCTCTTTCTTGTCGATTCAAGCCACGAAGCACTTCGCGCAACGTCTTGCCTGTGGCCGCCTTCGCGACATTGACAAGTTTTATTGTCGTCAGGGCGGAGGCACCCACTCCAGCTAACGATACTGCGTCCAAAACCGTTGAGGTGTTCTGATACCACGCCTCGCTGTCGAGCCAATCATTTCCCTCTGGCCTTGCCACCTCGAGTACCGTTCGAGTAATGCCATTGAAACACTGGAGTGCGCTTGCACCAGCAGCCGCGTATCCGACCACGACGATGACCGAACTCGCGCCGGCGCTGAATGGAACCAAAATGGTTCCGCTGGCAATAGCCGCCCAACTGATGACGGCGCCAAAACAAGAAATGCCGGTATTCACGGCCTCACCAATCAGGCGGGATTCGCGCGGATTACTCACAACATGTTCAGCAAATTGCGTGGGGGCAATGTACTTCTGCGCCTCCCGCAGAATCACGCGCTTGGGCTTAATGCTGCAGAGGGGTTTGAATTCACGCAGGGTCACGATGTTGAAGTCGGCATCGATATACACCACACCCGCCCCCACGATGCCGGGGTCGGCGTCGATGGCGGCAAACAGGCGTGGCAGGTTGATCTGGCTTTCGATGCGCTGGCGGGCCATGAACTGGGAGCGGTTGGAGTCCATGCCGATGCCAAGCAGGGGGCTGCTCATGGGGGTGTTCTTCCTTGAAATGGGTGGTGTCTGAACTGGCGCTTTCGCGAGCAAGCCCGCTCCCACATTCGACCGCATTCTCATGCTGAAACCCGGTCACATGTGGGAGCTGGCTTGCCTGCGATGGCGCTCGAATGGGCGCCACCTTAACAAACAGGCTACCCACCCGCTAGAAAGCAAAACGCCAGCACGAGGCTGGCGTTTTGCGTTTCAGGCTGCGATCAACGCGGCACCACCGGCTTGCGGGCTGGCTTCTTGCCTTTGCCCTTGGCGGCGTCGGTGCGCTCCTTGGCGGCCTGCTTGTTGCGCGCCATGGCCGCGGCCTTGGCTTGCTCGCGCTTGTCCCAAGGGTTGCTGCCATCACTGCCACGCGGCGGCAGGCCGGTGTGCTGGGTGAGGATCCTGGTGGTGGTTTCCTTCGCAACCTTGTGGCTGCCAGCCGGCGTCGAGTTTTTGCGACGGGCGCTCTGGTAGCTGTCGGTGGACGGTTGGTGCAACGGGATCAGTTGCTCCTTGCCCGGCCCGATCAGGTCTGCACGGCCCATGCGAGTCAATGCTTCACGCAGCATCGGCCAGCCCTTCGGATCGTGGTAGCGCAGGAAGGCCTTGTGCAGGCGGCGCTGTTCTTCGCTCTTGACGATGGTCACCGCGTCGCTCTTGTAGGTGACCTTGCGCAGCGGGTTCTTGCCCGAGTGGTACATCGCCGTGGCGGTGGCCATTGGCGACGGGTAGAACGCCTGCACCTGGTCGGCGCGGAAGCCATTGCCCTTGAGCCACAGGGCCAGGTTCATCATGTCTTCATCGGTGGTGCCCGGGTGGGCCGCGATGAAGTAAGGAATCAGGTACTGCTCCTTGCCCGCTTCCTTGGTGTACTTCTCGAACATGCGCTTGAACTTGTCATAGCTGCCGATGCCCGGTTTCATCATCTGGTTGAGCGGACCTTCCTCGGTGTGTTCCGGGGCGATCTTCAGGTAACCACCGACGTGGTGGGTCACCAGCTCCTTCACATACTCCGGCGACTCGACCGCGAGGTCGTAGCGCAGGCCGGAAGCGATCAGGATCTTCTTCACACCCGGCAACGCACGGGCGCTGCGGTACAGCTGGATCAACGACGAGTGGTCGGTGTTCAGGTTCGGGCAGATGCCCGGGAACACGCAGGATGGCTTGCGGCACGCGGATTCGATTTCCGGGCTCTTGCAGGCAATGCGGTACATGTTCGCGGTCGGGCCGCCGAGGTCGGAAATGACGCCGGTGAAGCCTGGCACCTTGTCGCGGATCTCTTCGATTTCGCGAATGATCGACTCTTCGGAACGGTTCTGGATGATCCGGCCTTCGTGCTCGGTGATCGAGCAGAAGGTGCAGCCGCCAAAGCAGCCACGCATGATGTTCACCGAGAAGCGGATCATGTCGTAGGCCGGGATCTTTTCCTTGCCGTACGCCGGGTGTGGAACACGGGCGTAAGGCATGCCGAACACGTAGTCCATTTCTTCGGTAGTCATGGGAATGGGCGGCGGGTTGAACCACACATCCACTTCGCCGTGCTTCTGTACCAGCGCGCGGGCGTTGCCCGGGTTGGTTTCCAGGTGGAGCACGCGGTTGGCGTGGGCATACAGCACCGAGTCGCCACGGACTTTTTCCACGGACGGCAGACGGATCACGGTCTTGTCACGGGTCATGCGCGGGCTTGCCAGGATCTGTACGACCTTGGCCTCTTCCGGATCTTCCACCGGGCCCTTTTCCTGCTCGATGGCGCAGGCCTGGGTGTCCTGGGTATTCACGTACGGGTTGATGATCTTGTCGATCTTGCCCGGACGGTCGATACGGGTGGAGTCCACCTCGTACCAGCCTTCAGGCGTGTCACGACGAATGAACGCGGTGCCGCGCACGTCGGTGATGTCTTCGATCTTGTGGCCCCACGACAGGCGCTGGGCGACTTCGACGATGGCCCGCTCGGCGTTGCCGTACAGCAGGATATCGGCGCAGGCGTCGATCAGGATCGAGTTGCGTACACGGTCCTGCCAGTAGTCGTAGTGGGCGATGCGGCGCAGGGAGGCTTCGATGCCGCCGAGCACGATCGGCACGTGCTTGTAGGCTTCCTTGCAGCGCTGGCTGTAGACCAGGCTCGCGCGGTCCGGACGTTTGCCGGCCATGCCGCCTGGGGTGTAGGCGTCATCGGAGCGGATTTTCTTGTCGGCGGTGTAGCGGTTGATCATCGAGTCCATGTTGCCGGCCGCGACGCCGAAGAACAGGTTCGGCTCGCCGAGCTTCATGAAGTCGTCTTTGGACTGCCAGTTGGGCTGGGCAATGATCCCGACGCGAAAGCCCTGGGACTCCAGCAGCCGGCCGATGATTGCCATGCCGAACGACGGATGGTCCACGTACGCGTCACCGGTGACGATGATGATGTCGCATGAATCCCAGCCAAGCTGATCCATCTCCTCCCTGCTCATCGGCAGGAATGGCGCAGGACCGAAACATTCGGCCCAGTACTTGGGATAGTCAAATAACGGCTTGGCTGTTTGCATGACGGTGACCGGTGTTGAGATGAAAAATCGCGGGCGCGGAATATAGCACAAAATTTGACCAATTCCGACCTTTGCAGTCGGAATTGGCGGGCAGCGCTTTTACTCGTCTTCGAAGTTATAGCTGCCCGGCGCCAGGTTCTCGAAGCGGGTGTATTTACCGATGAAGGCCAGGCGCGTGGTGCCGATTGGCCCGTTACGCTGTTTACCGATAATGATTTCAGCGATGCCTTTATGCTCGGTTTCCGGGTGATACACCTCGTCCCGGTATACGAACATGATCACGTCAGCATCCTGCTCGATCGCTCCGGATTCCCGCAAGTCGGAGTTGATCGGGCGTTTGTTCGGACGCTGCTCAAGAGATCGGTTGAGCTGCGACAGGGCAACCACCGGGCAGTTGAATTCCTTGGCCAGGGCTTTCAACGAGCGGGAAATCTCGGAAATCTCGTTGGTCCGGCTGTCGCCGCTGGAACCCGGGATCTGCATCAACTGCAGGTAGTCGATCATGATCAGGGCAATATCGCCGTGCTCACGCACCAGGCGTCGGGTACGCGCGCGCATTTCCGACGGGCTGATGCCCGCGGTGTCATCGATAAACAGCTTGCGATCGTTGAGCAGGTTGACCGCCGAGGTCAGCCGCGGCCAGTCGTCGTCTTCCAGGCGGCCGGCACGCACCTTGGTCTGGTCGATGCGGCCCAGGGACGACAACATACGCATGATCAGCGATTCGCCTGGCATCTCCAGGGAGTAAACCAGTACGGCCTTGTCGCTGCGCAACACGGCGTTTTCCACCAGGTTCATGGCGAAGGTGGTTTTACCCATGGACGGACGGCCGGCGACGATGATCAAGTCGGCTGGCTGCAGGCCACTGGTCATGCCGTCGAGGTCGGTGTAGCCGGTGGACAGGCCGGTGATGGCGTTGTCGGTGTTGAACAAGGTGTCGATACGGTCGATGGCCTTGGTCAGCAAGTCGTTGACGCTGACCGGGCCGCCGGTTTTCGGCCGGGCCTCGGCGATCTGGAAGATCTGCCGTTCGGCTTCGTCGAGAATCTCTTCGGCAGTGCGGCCTTCCGGGTTGAACGCGCTGTCGGCGATCTCGGTGGCGATGCCGATCAACTGGCGCAACGTGGCCCGCGCACGGACGATCTGTGCATAGGCCTTGATGTTGGCAACCGATGGCGTGTTTTTCGCCAGCTCGCCCAGGTAACCCAGGCCGCCCACTTGGGACGTCTGGCCTTCCTTGTCCAATTGCTCGGCCAGGGTCACCACGTCAATCGGTGAGTTCTGGTCGGCCAGCTTGGCAATGGCGCGGAAGATCAGGCGGTGGTCATGACGGTAGAAATCGCCGTCCGAGACTTGATCCAGCACGCGTTCCCAGGCGTTGTTGTCCAGCATCAAGCCACCGAGCACGGCCTGTTCGGCCTCGATGGAATGCGGCGGCACCTTCAGGGCAGCGGTTTGCAGGTCATATTGCTCAGGAGCGGAGATATCGTTCATGGCCACTTGGAATAGTTGGAGAATCTGGGGCTACAGAAAAACAAAAGGCACGACCTGTGAACAGGATCGTGCCCGATGTTAACTGCCTGGCACGCGAGGTGCCAGTCAGTTAGGTGTTGCTTAAGCTGCTACCACAACAACGCGTACGGTTGCTTCGACTTCAGCGTGCAGGTGCACGGCTACATCGAATTCGCCAACGTTGCGGATGGTGCCGTTCGGCAGACGAACTTCGCTCTTCTGCACTTCAACGCCGGAGGCGGTCAGTGCATCAGCGATGTCGTGGGTGCCGATCGAACCGAACAGCTTGCCTTCGTCACCGGCGGTGGCAGTGATAGTCACTTCCAGCTCAGCCAGTTGGGCAGCGCGAGTTTCGGCCGAAGCTTTTTTGTCTGCTGCTGCTTTTTCCAGCTCAGCACGACGCTCTTCAAACGCAGCCAGGTTGGCAGCGGTTGCAGCGGTGGCTTTGCCGTATGGCAGCAGGTAGTTACGACCGTAGCCGGCCTTAACGTTCACTTTGTCGCCCAGGTTGCCCAGGTTGGCGACTTTTTCCAGAAGGATCAGTTGCATGTGAAAATCCTCTAACTTTTAACCTTCACCGTTCGCGTTATCGGCGTCTTTCGGCGCCAGACGACCGCGAAAATCAATCAGGCCGTCGACAATGGCCAAGACCACGAGTAACGGATAGATCAGCTGCATGAACAGCAACAGCGTCACGTACAACCCCACCAGCCAGAATCTGCCCAGTCGCTTTTGCGCCACCAGCCCATGAATCAGGGACAGGCCGGCGAATACCAGCGGTACGCTGCACAACGGCACCAACAGCGCCAGGCCAAAAGTCGGCCCGACCACCATGAACGCCAGCAGCAACATCGCCGGTCCAGCGGGGATTCTGATACTGCGAAACTCGCGACCAAAACCACCCGGGTTATACAACAACGCCTGCCAGTAACGCCCAAGAATCAGGCTCAGCAAGCTGACAATCTGCAACAGTGCCGCTATCAGGCCGGTAAGCATCGGTGCAACCACTGACGCAAAGCGCGCTCGCTCCTCTACCGATAACTGCTGGTAGAGATCCCCGAGGGCCAGCGGCAGGATCTTGATGATCTCCTGCGCCAGCGCCTCGATTTGCGGGCGGAAAGCCGCGCCAAGCGCCAGTGAATACACCAACCCCAATGCCACGCTGACCAGCAGCGTACGGACCCAGGACTCACTTGCGCGCAAAACCAACGCAAGGGTCGATGAACCGAGCAGTACCAGAAGTACCCGTGGATCATCGAATTTCAACCACCAGACCAAGGCCGGCAGTATTCCCAGGGCAAGAACGCCAAGGGCGTCCTTCAAACCGCGCCGCAGAAGCACAAGGCAACCCGCGGCAGCACCCAACCAATACAACAACGGCAATGCTGCACATCCAGCCACTACCAGAGTGGCCTGCACACGACCGCGCATGATGAACTCAGCTAAGGCGCGCATGCATTCAATCCCTTACTACTTGTCGACTGCCCGGTCTCAGCGGCCGTGGCTGTCGGTGTAGGCCAGCAGGGCCAGGAAGCGGGCGCGCTTGATAGCGGTGGCCAGCTGACGCTGATAACGAGCTTTGGTACCGGTGATGCGGCTTGGAACAATTTTGCCGGTCTCGGATACGTAGGCTTTCAGAGTGTTGAGATCTTTGTAATCGATCTCCTTCACGTCTTCAGCGGTGAAGCGGCAGAATTTACGACGACGGAAGAAACGTGCCATTTGATAGGCTCCTTAAAAGGTCCGTGGATTACTCGTCAGCGTTATCGCTGTTGTCGCTGTCATCACTATCAGCGCTTTCAGCGCCTTCGTGCTCAGGACGGTCGCGACGCTCACGGCGCTCACTGCGGTTTTCTTCAGCCTTGAGCATCTCGGATTGGCCGGTAACGGCTTCTTCGCGACGGATGACCAGGTTACGGATCACTGCATCGTTGTAGCGGAAGTTGTCTTCCAGCTCGGCCAGGGCCTTGCCAGTGCACTCAACGTTCAGCATCACGTAGTGAGCCTTGTGAACATTGTTGATTGCGTAGGCCAGTTGACGACGGCCCCAATCTTCCAGACGGTGGATTTTGCCGCCGTCTTCTTCGATCAGCTTGGTGTAACGCTCTACCATGCCGCCGACTTGCTCGCTTTGATCCGGGTGGACCAAAAAGATGATTTCGTAATGACGCATGAATGCTCCTTACGGGTTGTAGCCTGCCGCTCAAAAACGGTCAGACAAGGAGTGAATGACACTTATGGATCTTGCCGAAGGGAGGCACATGCGTGCCTGCCATGAAGGCAAGGGGCGCAATTGTAGAGAAGGGGGAGAAAGGGTGCAAGGTGATTGGTGATTATTTGAACAGCCCCCATACACCACAAAAACAAATGTGGGAGGGGGCTTGCTCCCGAAAGCGATGTGCCAGTCACCAAATGCACTGACTGATACACCGTATTCGGGAGCAAGCCCCCTCCCACATTTTGACCTGCGCCAGACTTGGTTATTTCTTGGCTTTAGCCTTGGCGCCGCGCTGGCGCTGGGCTTCGAACAGGCAGACGCCCGTTGCGACTGAAACGTTGAGGCTGCTGACGCTACCGGCCATCGGCAGGTGCACCAGGTAATCGCAATGCTCGCGGGTCAGGCGGCGCATGCCCTTGCCTTCGGCACCCATGATCAGGATGGTCGGGCCGGTGAGGTCCTGGTCATAAATGCTGACCTCAGCCTCCCCCGCCGTACCCACGACCCACAGGCCGCGCTGCTGGAGTTTCTCCAGGGTACGCGCCAGGTTGGTCACGGCCACCAGCGGAATCACTTCCGCCGCACCGCAGGCGACTTTACGCACGACAGGCGTCAAGGTTGCCGACTTGTCTTTAGGCACGATCACCGCCAACGCACCGGCAGCATCCGCCGAACGCAGGCAGGCGCCGAGGTTGTGCGGATCGGTCACGCCGTCGAGCACCAGCAACAGCGGTGCGCCTTCGGTGCGGTCGAGCAGCTCGTCGAGCATCGCTTCGCCCCAGACCTGGCTTGGACTGACGTCGGCTACCACGCCCTGGTGAACGCCTTCGACCCAGACGTCCATCTCGCGCCGCTCGGCCTGGCCGATGGCAACTTTGTTCTGATTGGCCAGTTCGACCAGCGCTTGAACACGCGGCTCACTGCGGCCTTCTGCCAACCACACCTGCTTGACGCGTTTCGGGTGGTGACGCAGCAATGCTTCTACGGCGTGCACGCCGTA
>NZ_JACARS010000159.1:0-16582 GCF_013386485.1 Pseudomonas sp. P7758
GTAAGAGCGGAACCATAAGTAGCCGTTACCTAAATAACGGATATGTACTCCCCCCAAAGCAAAAAAAAGGCCGCACCCTGCCAAGGAGACGGCCAAAAAAATTGTCGAGGCATTTGAAACTAACGTGCAGTAATCACCGACAGCTTGGTAATCCCCGCGCGCTCGATAGACGCCATGGCTCGCGCCACTTCGCCATAGTTCACTCCATCATCAGCCTGCAGTTGCACCCGCACATCCGGGTCCTTGGCCTTGGCCGACTGCAAGTTGAACTCCAGCAAATCCGGCTGGATTTCATCCTTGTTGATAAACAGTTTCCCGGCCGCATCAATGCTCACCACCAGCGGGTCCTTCTGCTCCACCGGGGCCACGGCCTCGGTCTTGGGCAAGTTGATCGGAATCGCATTGGTCAACAACGGCGCCGTGACGATAAACACCACCAGCAGCACCAGCATCACGTCCACCAGCGGCGTAACGTTGATCTCGCTCAGCACCTCATCACTGTCTTGCGTGGAGAAGGCCATCTCAGGACGCCTCCTTCACTTTTTGCGCGCCACCCTGGGCACCGGCCTTGCTCAGCGTCGGGTGCAGCAGCACGCGGAACGAGTTCTTCTGCGCCAGGCTGTAGAAGTCGTGGGCGAAGTCGTCCAGGTCAGCAGCCGTGAGCTTCAGGCGACGCAGGAAGTAGTTGTAAACCAGCACCGCCGGCACCGCGACGGCAATACCCACACCCGTGGCAACCAGTGCCGCACCGATCGGCCCGGCCACGGTTTCGAGGCTGGCGGAACCGGCGGCGCTGATGCCTTTCAGGGCTTCCATGATCCCCCACACAGTGCCGAACAGGCCGATAAACGGCGAGGTGCTGCCGATACTCGCAACCACGGCCAGGCCGGTCTCCAGGGAGCGACGCTCACGCACGATCTGTTGGCGCAAAGCGCGTTCAAGACGGTCCTGATGGTTGATCGCCTGGCTCAGGTCAGCAGCGTGTGGCGCCTCACCCACCTGGATCGCGGCGTAACCAGCCTGGGCCACACGAGCGGCGGCGCCGGGTTTGGTTTCAGCGAGTTCAGCGGCCGAGTCCAGGCTGGATGCCGCCCAGAACTGTTTGTGGAACTTGCGATCCTGGGACTTGAGGCGGCCGAACTGGACGCCCTTGAGCAGGGCCAGGCCCCAGGTAGCGACCGAAAAGACCACCAGCAGCCAGATCACCGCGCTTTCGATGGATTCAGTTGGAGATGCTAATGCCATGATGTTTTCCCTCTGTGCAGGTCGCGATGTGTCCAACACACCGCATCCAATAATTAATGAATCTTGAAATCGATCGGTACGCTGACCCAGCCGTCCTGGGCCACATCACCCTGCTTGGCCGGTACAAAACTCCAGCGCTTCACGGCAGCCAGTGCGGCTTCGTCGAGTTGCTGGCGACCACTGCTTTTCTGAATCTGGATCTCACCCGGCTTGCCGGTGGCCAATACATGCACCCGCAACAGCACCGTGCCTTCCCAACCCCGGCGCTGGGCCAGTGACGGGTATTCCGGCGCCGGGTTCTTCAGGTACGCGGCGTTGGCCGAGGCCGGTGTGACCGGCGCGGGCGCAGGCGGTGCCGGCGGTGCTGGAGCCGGTGGCGCGGGTACAGGCGGCGCGGGCGGCTGCTCGGCTACCGGTTTCGGTGCGGGCTTGGGCACAGGCTTTGGCACCGGCTTGGGTTTCGGAATCTTTTTCGGCGCCGGCTTGGCGGCCAATTCATCAACCACCGGCGGCGGTGGCTCGACAACCGGTGGCGGAGGCGGTGGCGGTACAGGCGGCGGCGGCTCCACAACCGGCGGAGCCGGCTGGGAAAATTCGATCGTCATCGGCGGGATTTCCGGCGGCACAATCGGCAGCACCGGGGTTGGCTTCTGGCTGACCCAATAGATCACCGCGCCATGCAAGGCCAGCGCGAGAATCCCCAACAGGATCGCTTCACGCCGACTCAACACACCCTTCGGGGTTTTCTGCGTACGCAACTGCCCCAACGGCGCGCGATGCGGCCGGCCAAGGTCGACCAACTCACCACCCGGTGCGTGGCGCCACTGCGCCTCTTGTGCACTGGCGGCGGTCTGGACATTGCCCATTGATTAACTCCCCTGCGGTCTTAAGCAAAAAAACCGACGGGCCTGCCTTGGCGGCCGTCGAGGGCTGAATCATCGGGGGCAGACGCTTATCTCTTAAAGTAATCTTTAAAGTTATAGATAGATCTAAATTGAATAACCGAAACATCCGGATACGCCGAAGCCACGTCCTGCGTGGCCTGGCGCCGAGGGGGAAAATCTCAATGCTTTTGAGGCATACAAAATATTCACTGAAGGCATGGCTCAGCGTGGATTACCGGCACACAAATTCTGCAATTGGCGTAGCAACGCCTGCCCGGCCGCACCAAGGCCGTTACGGCCATACAGCGCCAGCCGCACGCCCTGCACCGCAGGCAAACCGCTGTTCGCGCCCAACACCACGTGCCCGGGCTGCACCACCCGCACCGGCAACAGGCTGATCCCCAGTCCCGCCGCCACCGCCGAACACACGCTGGCCAAGCTGGCGCTGGAATAACCGATGCGCCAGCGCCAGCCGCCCACCTCCAGGTGATGCAGCATTTCATTGCGGTACAGGCCGCCGGCGGGAAACGCCACCAGCGGCAGCGGATCACGTCCCAGGGACGGCGAACTGCGGCTGTCGACCCAACACAACGGCTCCGGCCAGGACACCAGGCAGTCATCGCTGTCACCCATTTGCTTGACCAGCAGCACGTCGAATTCACCGCCGCGATAATCCCGCAACAATTCCGGCCCCAAGCCGCTGGTAACCTCCAGGCGCACCCGGGGATAAGCCTGCACAAACGCCGACAGCAGCGGCATCAGGCGCTCGGCCGCAAAGTCCTCGGGCACCGCCAGGCGCAACACGCCATCGCTCTGCTGATTGATCAGCACGTCGGCCGCCTCTTCGTGCAGCGCCAGGATGCGCCGCGCATACGCCAGCAAGCGCTCGCCCTCCACCGTGGCCACCACGCGGCGCTGATCCCGGTCGAGCACCTGGCTACCCAGTGCATCTTCCAGGCGGCGGATCTGTTGGCTGACCGTGGACTGGGTCAAGTGCAGCCGCTCGGCCGCGCGGGTGAAATTGCCGCAATCGACGACGGCAACAAAGCTGCGCAACAACACAGGATCGAACATGGGCTCACCATTCCATTTGCCACTGATTGGCATGGTTATATTTAATTTCAGAATACCCCTGCGGCTGCCCATACTTCACGCCTCATTGCGCACGAGGGGTTTTCCATGACTGACGATCAACAGCATCTGCATCACGCCGTGCAACTGGCCAAGGCCAACGTAGCTGCCGGTGGCCGCCCGTTTGGTGCCGTGCTGGTGCGTGACGGCGAGGTGCTGGTCGAGGCGGTCAACGAAATCCACTTGAGCCAGGACCCCACCGCCCACGCCGAGATGCTCGCCATCCGTGCCGCCAGCCAACAACTCGGCCCGCGCCTCGACGGTTGTGTGATCTACGCCAGCGGCCAGCCCTGCCCGATGTGCCTGAGTGCGATGCACCTGTGCGGCATATCCCGTGTGGTGTTCGCTGCCAGCAACGACGTGGCGGCGCCCTTTGGTTTGTCCACAGCAGCGATCTACCAGCAACTGGCGCTGCCGCTGGCGGAGCAAAAATTGCCCGTACAGCACCTGCCGCAGGCAGCGATGCAAGCCCTTTACCGCGAGTGGCAGGCCCTGCATGACGCTGAATAATTCGTTCGCCGGCAAGCTCGCCGGTTGGGGTTTGCTGGTGGTGCTCGGCCTGAACCTGCGGCCCATCCTCAGTTCCATCAGCCCGTTGCTGGGGGAAATCCGTCTGGCCACCGGCCTGAGTTTCCAGAGCAGCGCCCTGCTCACCAGCCTGCCGGTGATCTGCATGGGCCTGGTGGCGTTGGTGGGGGTGCGCCTGGAGGCGAAGCTGGGGGAGCGTCGCGGAATCGCCCTGGGCTTGATGATGATTCTGCTGGCGTGCCTCGCGCGCTGGCTGTTTGGCCAGGCGCCGGCGCTGCTGGCCACGGCATTGTTCGGCGGTGCGGGTGTGGCGCTGATCCAGGCGCTGGTGCCGGCGATGATCAAGCGCCAGTTTCACCAGCGCGTGCCGTTGGCGATGGGGGTTTACTCGGCTTCGCTGATGGGCGGCGGTGGCTTGGCCGCCCTGCTCAGCCCGTTGGTGGCGGGGCATTTCCAGCAGTGGCAGGCGGGGCTCGGGATCTGGCTGCTACCGGCCCTGGGCGCACTATTGTTGTGGGCGTGGCTGCCGTTGGGTGCGGCGAAAAACCCGCAGGTGACGGCGCCGTTCCAGGGCCTGCGCAACCGTCGGGCGTGGTTGCTGGCGCTGTATTTCGGCCTGGTGAATTGCGGCTACATGAGCATGGTCGCGTGGCTGCCGGCCTACTACCAGCAGTTGGGTTGGGGCGTACTGCCCAGTGGTTCGCTGCTGGCGTTCATGACGATCTTCCAGGTAATCGCCGCGCTGCTGATGCCGGCCCTGGCGCAACGTAGCATTGATCGTCGACCGTTACTGAGCATCAGCCTGCTGGCCCAGACCGTGGGCTATATCGGCCTGCTGACGGCGCCGCTGGAGTTCCCCCACCTGTGGGTGGCGTTGATCGGTTTCGGCCTGGGAGCGTGTTTCGCCCTGAGCCTGTTGCTGACCCTGGATCACCGCCGCGACCCTCGGGAGGCCGGCCAACTGGCGGCGTTCGTCCAGGGCGTGGGCTTTTTGATCAACGCCGTATCACCGTGGCTGACCGGCTGGCTGCGGGAATTGACTGGCAGTTTCGTCAGCGCCTGGATGGTGCTGACGCTGACGGTGGTGGCGATGCTGATACTCACCCGGGTGTTCAGCCCGGCCACCTACCGCACAGGCTCTATGGATATGCAATTTGAATCTAGATAAAACAATGAACATTCTTTTGCGGAATAAGCGAGGCGATTAGAATCGCGGTTTCCTTCAGGACGCCGGAAAACTCCATGGACCTTCGCCAACTGCGCTACTTCATTGCTCTGAATGAGTACCGCAGTTTTGTGCGCGCCGCCGACGCCATGGGCATTACCCAGCCGGCGTTCAGCCGCAGCATCCAAAGCCTGGAACAGGAGTTTGGCTGTGTGCTGGTGGACCGCGCCCACAAAGACCTGCGCCCCACTCCGGAGGGCCAGGTGGTGTTGCAACATGCCTTGTCGCTCGTTCAGGGCGCGGCGCGGCTGAGCCACGAAGTCACCCGCATGACCAAGCTCGACGCCGGCGAATTGCGCTTTGGCTGCGATGCCGTGGCGGCGGTGAACCTGGTGCCTGGAGCGATCGCACGGTTTGTCGGCGCTCATCCACGAGTACGCAGCGGTTTGCATGTGGATAACTGGGAAAAACTCGGACGCAGTTTGAGTCGCGAAGAGATCGAATTCTTCATCGCCGATGTGCGCCACTTCGAGGCCGATCCGAACTTCCAGACCCAGGCCCTGACACCCCGGCGCAACGTATTTTTCTGCCGCGCCGGGCACCCGTTACTGGCCAAGGACAGCCTCTCGACCAACGACTTGTTTGACTACCCGCTGGCCACACCGCTGATCGCTCCCGGGGTACGCAAGCTACTGGCCAACCTGAGCGGGCGTGTCGACTTTTCTCCCGCTATCGAACTGGAGCAGTTTGCGGCGCTGGCGGCCATCGTGCACCAGTCCAATGCGATTGGCCTGGGTGCAGAGGATGCGTTTGCCGAAGACTTTGCCCGTGGCGCACTGACGGTGTTGCACTGGCGCAACGTGCCTCACAGCCTCGACAGTTTGAACAACCGCTGCGGGATCATCAGCCGTACCGGGTTTCGCTTGTCGCCGGCGGCGAAGGCGATGATCGAAACCCTGATCGCCGTGGATACCCCCTCTGCTGAAGCAAGCTTGCTCGCCCGCAATTAAAAAACCAGGCTTGCGCGCGACAGCCCATTCTCTTGATTTCAATGAAACTGTTATCGGCAATCAGCGGGTTTTTTCGCCTGCCGGGAACCGACACCATTGGCTCCAGAACAGAAAACCCTGGAGCCCTGCCATGTACTTGAAATACCCAATCAGTTGGACTGCCCTTGCCTTGGCAGCGGCCCTCACCGGCACCGCCGCCCAGGCTTCCATGCCGGCGAACCTGCCCGCCGATCAGAGCGTTGGCGCCATCGAGCAGGTGCACGCCTTCCACGATGCCATGCCCACCGGCGTGAGCGTTACCGAGACCGGACGCATCTTTGTCAACTTTCCTCGCTGGGGCGACGAGGTGCCGTTTACCGTCGCAGAATTGCGCGACGGCAAAGTCGTACCCTACCCTGACCAGGCGATAAACCAGGCCAACCCCAAAGACCCGGCCAAAGGGTTTATCAGCGTACAAAGCGTGGTGGCCGACGGGCGCGGACGCCTCTGGATACTGGACACCGCGGCGCCTGGCTTCTCGCCTCCACAGCCAGGTGGTGCCAAGCTCGTCGCAGTTGAGCTCGCCACCAACAAGGTGGTCAAGACCCTCGTATTCCCGAAAAACGTCATGCTGCCCGGCACCTACGTCAACGACATGCGCTTTGATTTTCGCGTGGGTGACCAAGGCGTGATCTATATCACCGACTCTTCACTTACCGGCCCGGGCGCGATCATCGTCATGGACATCGCCAGTGGCACGGCCATACGCCGGCTCAGTGGTGCACCCTCGACCTCGGTCGACCCGAACTTCGTACCCACGGTCGAAGGCCAGGTCCTGAAAGTGCGGGATGCCAAAGGCGGCACCCAGCCTTTTGCCGTGGCTTCGGACGGCATCGCCCTGTCGGCTGATGGGCAGACCTTGTATTTCTGCCCGCTGTCGAGTCGGCACCTGTACGCCATCCCCACGGCACTGCTGCGTGACGAGACAGTCAGCGAAGCACGGCTCGAAATGGCGGTCAAAGACCTCGGGGAAAAAGGCGCCTCGGACGGGCTTGAAGCCGACGCCTCGGGGGCCGTGTATGCCGGCGACTACGAAAACAACAGCGTGCGCAAACGGCTGGCGAACGGGCAATGGCAGACCATCGTCCATGATCCGCGTGTGCTTTGGCCCGACACACTGTCAATCGGTCCTGATGGCTACCTGTACTTCATCGCCAATCAGCTGCACCGCCAAAGCATCTTTCACGCAGGCAAAGACTTGCGCCAGAAACCCTACAGCCTGCTGCGCGTGAAGATCGATGCCGCGCCGGCGCCCACACACTAGCGGCGCCGAAGCATGAATATTGATGCGTTGAACCTGTTCATGCGATCAACAGAGCTGGGCAATATCACCGCAGCCGGCAGGGAGCTGGGACTCGCGCCCTCGGTGGCCAGCCACAAACTGGCGAAGCTTGAAGAATACCTGGGCATGCGCCTGCTGCATCGCACCACTCGCCAGGTCAGCCTGACCGAAGACGGTGCGCTGTTTCTGCCCCATGCAATCCGGGTGCTGGCAGCCGTGGACGAGGCCTATCTGGTCGCGGTGAAAGGCAAGGACGTGGCCAAGCGGGTGTTAAGAGTATCCGCCCCCGGGTCCTTCGCGCGGATGTGCCTGATGCCGGCCATTACCCGGTTCCTGCACGCCAACCCGAAGCTGAAGATCGACCTGATACTGTCCGATCAAATGCAGGACCTGACCGAGATCGGGATTGATGTGGCAATCCGCATCGCCGCCCTGAAGGACTCATCCCTGGTGGCGCGCAAGCTCGGCTGCGACAGACGCATCCTGTGTGCGGCACCCGCCTACCTCCAGGCGCATGGCGAACCGACTTCACCTGCGGAGCTGGTCAATCATTCCTGCATCCTGCTGGGCGACGAGGACCATTGGCGTTTCGTGGGTGCCCAGTCACACAAAGTCACGGCAATCAGTGGTTCGCTCAGAGTCAATTGCGGCGAAAGCGCACGGCTTGCCGCGGAGGGTGGGCTCGGCATCGTCTCTGTTTCACAGTGGAACGCCAGGCCCTCACTGGAAAGCGGCGCATTGGTGGAAATCATGCCGTCCTGTGTCCTGGAGCAAACCCGGGATATCTGGGCGATCTACCCCAGCGCGCGGTTGATCTCATCCAAGGCTCGGGCTTTCGTCGAGTTCATGATCGCCGAGTTCCAGGGCGATTTTTAGCATAGGGAAAAAATCATGACGGTGACTCACCAAGCTGCAGGCAGAACAAATCTCGCGAGCGGCCAACGCGTCGTTCGACTAGGGGTGACAGACTTGTCTTACCATCGGGTTACCGCTGCGGTGGTAGCGCTGGTGTTGCAACGCATGGGCCTGACCGGACAAAGACGGCCGTTCGATTCCGAGGCCTTTTACGAATTCTGAATTCGCGGCAGGCTGGCTACAAGGGCCTGCTCACTGAGGCTAGTTTGGCGATGCAGATGTTCTGCAATCTCCCCAAACCGAGGATTCCAACATGCTCTACCTGGTTTTCAGCGGCACCATCAAAGAAGGCAAACAGGCCGAGTTCTATCGTGATGTAGCGGCCGTTTCACAAAAGCTCACCCACCAGCACGACAAGGCCGTGGTCTATCAATGGCATAAGGATGAAGAGAACCCCAACCGGTTCTTTCTCAACGAACAGTGGGAAAGCGTCGCGGACCTGCACGCGCATTTCGAAACGCTCTACAAAGCCTTCGGCCCGGCGAAACCCACCGAGCGCCTGCCGGCGAAAATCCTCGCGTACCTGGATGAAGCACAGGTGAACTTCTACCAGGCCATTCAGTAAATCGCACCCGGTCACCCCAGGGTGACCGGGACGCTTGCTCAGCTCGCTGTCGTTTCCACCGGGTTGAGTTCGCTCAGCCGTCCCTCCTGGCGCGCAAACCGATTGGCCCGGGCAAACGTGCCGAAATCGTTGAAGCGCACGCCCATCTCCGCCATCACCTTGTGCGCCGTTTTCACCGTCATCTGGCGGATGTAGAACGGCTCCTTGACCACAAAGTGATGAATCCCGTGGGTGCTGCCGAAGTTGAAGCAGAACGCTTGCAACGGCCACAGCCACAACGGGTTGAGCACCTGGGTTTGCTGGATCACGTTGCCCGGCTCGATGTCGCCGTAGTAGTGCATGTTGGAGCTGACAAAGTGCAGGCAGAAGGTGCGCAGCACGTTGGGGCCGATGATCACCACGGCGGCGATGTCGATGACGTGCATCACCGCCAGCGTGTTGGCCGACCAGTCGATCGGCGCGCCCAGCAGGCTGGCGATGCCATTCGCGGCATGAAAGCCGAGGAACACATACCACGCGCCCCAATGCAGCAGCGCCAGCGGTGCGTAGACCAGCGCCGTGCGCTTGAGAATGCCCAGCTTGTGCTTCCAGGACGGTGCGCGCAGCACCCGGATCAGTGCTGACATGATGTTGTCGCCGACCATCAGCAAGCGTGCCAGGCCCCACGGTTCACCGTTGGTGATTGCGCGCTCTTCGATGTCGGTTTCGCTGCCGGAAACCTTGTGGTGATTGAGGTGGATATGGCGCCGTACCCAAGGGTTGATGGTGCTGGGCCGCGCCAGCCACACCAGGCCCATCATCAGGTTGTGGGGCAGGCGCTGCTTGCGAAAGTACATGCTGTGGATCAGGTCGTGTTCCAGTTCGTGGGTCAATGACGCGAGGAATGCGTTGAGCAGCAGGCACACCCACCACGCCATGTGCCCGGTGATATACAGCGCCGCCGAACCCAGCATGCCCACCAGGGCAAAGGCCAGGATGCCCGCGCCCAACGCATCCTGATGCAGCAGCCAGGGGTGGCGCTGGCGCAATAACAGCCCCTCGGCCAGCACCACTTCACGGATATGCGCTGAACGCTGTTGTGCGTTCATCTGCCGGGGACTTGCAGAAGTACCGTCCATGCTTCCATCCTCTGTCTTATTGATGCGTACATCCTGCCCTATGCGATCTGGCGGGACGCTAGCCCCACACGCCAACCTGTTGACCGCAAGCGCCAATCAACATGACCGAACCGACCTCTCTCGCCAGCTGGACCCGCGCCCTGCGCAAGCAGCTCGACGCCCTGGGCCTCGACAGCGCCGCGCTGTGCGCCCAGGCCGGGCTCGACCCGCAGTTGATGGAAGATCCGAACGCGCGCTACCCGCTATCGGCCACCACGCGCCTGTGGGAACTGGCGGTACAGGCCAGCGGCGACCCGGCGATTGGCTTGCGGGTGTCGCGGTTTGTCAGCCCCACCACCTTTCACGCGCTGGGATATGCGCTGGTGGCCAGCGGCAGCCTGCGGGAAGTGTTCGAGCGGATCGTGCGCTATCACCAGGTGGTCAGCGACGCACTGAGCCTGGAGCTTAGCCGGGAGGGCGAACGTTACCGCTTTCGCCTGCAACAGCCCGCCGGTACACCCGCACCCGCGTTTGAGGCGATTGATGCGTTCGCCGCGATTTACGTGCGCACCTGCCGCAATCGCCTGGGCCGGGAGTACGCGCCGCTGGCGGTGTACCTGCGGCGGCCCGAGCCGGCTGATCCCAAGCCGTGGCACACGGTATTTCGCGCACCGGTGTTTTTTGCCGCCGAGGAAGACCGTCTGGAATTTGCGGCACGGGACTTTGACAGCCACCTGGACGATGCCAACCCCGAGTTGGCCGAGCACAATGAAACCGTGCTCAAGCGCACCCTGGCGCAACTGCGGCCGCTGACCTGGGAACGCAAGGTGCGTTCGGCCATCGAAGCGCAGTTGCCTGACGGTGAGCCGAGCGCCGAGCGCATCGCCCAGGCGTTGCATCTGAGTTTGCGCAGCTTGCAGCGGCATCTGGCGGATGAGGGCTGCCGGTTTGATGCGCTGCTGAACGAATGCCGGGAGAACCTCGCGCTGCTGCATCTGCGGGATCCCGAGTGTTCGCTGGCGGAGATCAGTCATTTGCTGGGGTTTGCCGATACCAGCAGCTTCAACCGGGCGTTCAAGCGCTGGACCGGGATCACGCCGGGGCAGTTTCGGGATGGGTTGAGGTAGCTGGAGTTGCGGCGGCTGCGAGGGCCTCTTCGCGAGCAAGCCCGCTCCCACATTTGACCGCATTCCAAAGGATGTACTCGGTCAAATGTGGGAGCGGGCTTGCTCGCGAAAGCGGTCGATCAAACACCACAAAAGCCAGATCAGTCAGCGCCCGCGATCCCGCCGCAACACCTTCTTCACCCGCGCCACCAACGCCCGGGCCTCAAACGGCTTGAGCAAATAATCATCCTCATGCAATTCCAGCCCACGCAGCCGATCTTCAATCCCGTCCGGCGTGGTCAAAAACAACATCGGCGTCTCACCCTTCAACCGGATCGCCTGCTGCAGCTTCCAGGCATTCAGCCCCGGCAGCATCACATCCAGGATCACCAGGTCGTATTCGGTGCTTTCCACAAAGCGCAGGGCCGCCATGCCATTGGCCGCCACCTCCACGGTGTAGCTGGCCTCTTCAAGACTGCGGCCCATCGCCTCGGCCGCCTCTGACTCGTGTTCCACTAGCAGGACGCGCATAACACACCTCGAATAATCGTGAACGCAGGCTACCACCCTCAGGCATGCGCCGCCTCGCGCAAACGTTGCGGGTCGAGGATTTCGATCTCGCCATAGCCCAGGCGCACGATGCCCTGGCCTTGCAGATCCTTGAGCAACGCATTGGTGGTCTGGCGCGACAGGCTCAGCATCGCGGCCAAGTCTTCCTGGGGCAGTTGCAGCACCTGCCGGGCCTGCTCGATGTCGCCATAGCCCTCGGCGATCATCAGCAGGCGGTGCGCCACTCGCACCGACGCCGGCATCAGGCTCAATTGCTCGATATTGATAAAGGTCAGGCGCAGTTTCTGGCTCATCAACAGGGCCATGTCGCGCCAGTAACGCGGAGTCTCTTCGAGGATCTGCAGCAACGCCGGTTGTGGCACCTGCAACAACGTACAAGGCCCGACCGCGCAGGCGTCGTGGGTGCGGGGCAACCCATCGAACAGGGAGATCTCGCCGAACCAGTACGGCAACTCCGCCAGGCTCAACACTGCCTCCTTGCCCTGCTCGTTTACCGCGCTGATACGCAGGGAGCCCTCCAGCACCGCATACAACCCACACGGCGGATCGCCGCGTTTGAACAGGTATTGCCCCGCCGTCAGCTGCCGCAACCGGGCGCTGGCCAGCAAGCTATTCTGTAGATCAGCAGGCAGATGGCTGTACCAGTGACCGATGGCCAGCCGTGGGTGCCATTTCTCTACATCCATGCGAACTCCGAAGATTGTCGGCCAGTTGACAGTGTGTCGCGGGCCTACAGGGCATGATCAAACATCCTACAGGAGGAACAACAATGAAAAGCCTCGTCGACCATCTCAGTCAATACGCCGCCTACCACCGCGACCCGCGTAATATCGCCAGCCACTTTATCGGCATCCCGCTGATCGTCGTGGCCGTGGCCGTGCTGCTGTCACGCCCCGAATGGACGGTGGCCGGGCTGTGGCTGTCGCCCGCGGTGTTAGTGGCGCTGCTTTCGGCATGGTTCTACCTGCGCCTGGAACTGGCGCTCGGCGTGCTGATGACGGTGCTGATGGGCCTGTCGGTGTGGGCCGGGCATGTGCTGGCGGCACAAAGCACGCTGGTGTGGCTGAGCAGCGGCATCGGCATGTTCGTGGTGGGCTGGGTGATCCAGTTTGTGGGGCATTACTACGAGGGGCGCAAGCCGGCGTTTGTCGATGACGTGTCCGGGTTGATCGTGGGGCCGTTGTTCGTGGTGGCGGAGTTGGCGTTCCTGGTGGGGCTGCGGCATGAGCTGAAGCGGCAGATTGAAGAGCGCTCAGGGCCCGTGGCCGTGCGGCACAAGAACGCCACGGCCTGAGCAACACTGGAGATCCAAATGTGGGAGCGGGCTTGCTCGCGAAAGCGGAGTGTCAGTCACCGGATGTACCGACTGAACCACCGCATTCGCGAGCAAGCCCGCTCCCACATGGGTTTTGCGGCGCTTTTAGGCTTTTTGCCAGACCTTGGGCTTGAAGAACAACGTCTCGCCCCGCGCCAAACCCGTCAGGCTGTCGTGGTCTTTCACCACTTCAGCCTCGATCAACTCGCTCTGGCCTTCGACCTTCAGGGTCACCCGGGTGGTCGCGCCAAGCGGGCGAATATCACGCACTTCAGCCGCGTGGTGGTCTTCCAGTTCATGGCGCGACAGCGACACTTCATGCGGGCGGAACAGCACGTGCTTGTCTTCACCCAAATGCAGGCGGTTGGAGTCGCCGAGGAAGTGATAAACAAAATCACTGGCCGGGTTTTCGTAGACTTCGCCCGGTGAGCCAATCTGCTCGATCACGCCCTTGTTCATCACCACGATGCGGTCCGCCACTTCCATGGCTTCTTCCTGGTCGTGGGTCACGAACACCGAGGTCAGGTTGATGTCTTCGTGCAGGCGCGCCAGCCACCGGCGCAGTTCTTTACGGACCTTGGCATCGAGGGCGCCGAAGGGTTCATCCAGCAGCAGCACTTTCGGCTCTACCGCCAGGGCGCGCGCCAGGGCGATACGCTGGCGCTGGCCGCCGGAGAGTTGTTCCGGGTAGCGATCCGACAGCCAATCGAGCTGCACCATGTTCAGCAGCTCGTGGACTTTCACGGCGATCTGGCTTTCGGTGGGGCGCTGGTTTTTCGGTTTCATGCGCAGGCCGAACGCGACGTTGTCGAACACGGTCATGTGGCGGAACAGCGCGTAGTGCTGGAACACAAAGCCGACGTTGCGATCACGCACGTCGTGGCCGGAGACGTCTTCACCATGGAACACGATGTTGCCGGCATCCGGGGTTTCGAGACCGGCGATGATCCGCAGCAGGGTGGTCTTGCCGCAGCCGGACGGGCCCAGCAACGCCACCAGCTCGCCACTCTGGATGTCCAGATTGATGCTGTTCAGGGCCTTGAAGGCGTTGAAATTCTTGCTGACATTACGGACTTCGATCGACATGACTTATTCCTCACCAGCACTTTTGCGCAGGCGGTTGATACGGTTCTCGCTCCACTGCTTGAGCAGCAGGATGAAGAGCGCCAGGATCAGCAACAGGCTCGCGACGGCAAACGCGGCGACGTGGTTGTATTCGTTGTAGAGGATCTCGACGTGCAGCGGCAAGGTGTTGGTCACGCCGCGAATGTGGCCGGACACCACCGACACCGCACCGAACTCACCCATGGCCCGCGCGGTACACAGCACCACGCCGTAGATCAGGCCCCACTTGATGTTCGGCACGGTGACATGCCAGAACATCTGCCAGCCGTTGGCGCCCAGCAGGCGCGCGGCCTCTTCTTCCTGGGTGCCCTGCTCCTGCATCAGCGGGATCAGCTCACGGGCCACGAACGGCACGGTGACGAAGATGGTCGCCAGCACGATGCCCGGCAAGGCGAACACGATCTGGATGTCATGGTCTTGCAGCCACGGGCCAAAGAAGCCCTGGGCGCCGAACATCAACACGTAGACCAGGCCGGCGATCACCGGCGATACCGAGAACGGCAGGTCGATCAGGGTCACCAGGATACTTTTGCCACGGAACGAGTACTTGCTCACGCACCAGGCGGCGCTGACGCCGAACACCACGTTGAGCGGTACCGAAATCACCACGGCGATCACCGTGAGTTTCAGCGCCGACAGCGCGTCCGGCTCAAGGATCGCGGTGAAGAACGCACCCAGGCCATTCTTCAGGCCCTGGGACACCACGATAAACAGCGGCAGCAACAAAAACAGGAAGAACACCAGCCAGCCAAGGCTGATCAGGATGCGTCGGGACACCGCACTGCCACGACGGGCAGCGTTGGCCGAGGACGCGGCGGAAATAGACGATTGGGACATGTTCCGCGCCTCCTTATGGGTGTTCGATGCGCCGCTGCAGCAAGTTGATCAGCAGCAGCAGGACAAAGGAAACCACCAGCATCAGCACACCGATGGACGTGGCGCCGTGGTAGTCGTATTGGTCGAGCTTGACCATGATCAGCAACGGCAGGATCTCGGTTTTCATCGGCATGTTGCCGGCGATGAAGATCACCGAACCGTACTCACCGACACCTCGTGCAAACGCCAAGGCGAAGCCGGTCAACCAGGCAGGCAGCAGCGCCGGTACCAGGATGTAGCGGAACACTTGCAGGGGCTTGGCGCCGAGACAGGCGGCGGCTTCTTCGATTTCCCGGGGGATATCGGCCAACACCGGCTGCACGGTACGCACCACGAATGGCAGCGTGACGAAGGTCAGCGCGAGAGTGATGCCCAGGGGGGTGTAGGCGATCTTGAAGCCCAGGTCGGCGGCGAACTGGCCTACCAGCCCGGTGGGCGTGTACAGCGCGGTGAGTGCAATACCGGCGACGGCGGTGGGCAGGGCGAACGGCAAGTCGATCATCGCATCGATGATCTTGCGCCCGGGGAAGGTGTAGCGCACCAGTACCCACGCCAGCAGGGTACCGATCACGCCGTTGATGATCGCGGCATACAACGCAGTGCCGAAGCTCAGTTTCAACGCCGCCAGCACACGCGGTGCGGAGATGATGTTCCAGAACTGATCCCAGGTGAGTTGAGCGGCATGTACAAACATCGCCGCAAGGGGGATGAGTACGATCAGGCTGAGGTACACCACGGTGTAGCCCAGCGTCAGCCCGAAGCCGGGTATGACGGGGGAGATACGACGCGACATAAGAGTCCTTGGTTAGCGGGTAGATACCACTGTAGGAGCGAGCTTCTGTGGGAGCTGGCTTGCCTGCGATGCCGGCACCTCGGTGTATCAGCTACACCGAGGTGATGCTATCGCGGGCAAGCCCGGCTCCCACAGAAAGCTGGCTCCTACAGTTTGATTTTGCTTACTGCGCCGAGTAGATCTGGTCGAACACGCCACCGTCATTGAAGAATTTCGGTTGGGCAGTTTTCCAGCCGCCGAAGTCTTTGTCGATAGTCACCAGGTCCAGTTTCGGGAACTGCTGGGCGTATTTGGCGGCGACTTTCTCATCGCGTGGGCGGTAGAAGTTCTTCGCCGCAATCTCCTGGCCAGCCGGGCTGTACAGGTGCTTGAGGTACTCGGTGGCGATCTCGGTATTGCCCTTTTTCTCGGCGTTCTTGTCGACCACCGCCACTGGCGGCTCGGCGAGGATCGACAGCGAAGGTACAACGATGTCGAACTTGTCGGCGCCGCCGTCTTCCTTCAGGGCCAGGAAGGCTTCGTTTTCCCAGGCCAGCAACACGTCACCCTGACCGTTGTTGACGAAGGTGATGGTCGAACCGCGCGCGCCGGTGTCGAGGATCGGCACGTGCTTGAACAGCTCTTTCACGTATTCCTGGGCCTTGGCTTCGCTGCCACCGGCTTTCAGGCCGTAGGCCCAGGCGGCTAGGAAGTTCCAGCGGGCGCCGCCGGAGGTTTTCGGGTTCGGGGTGATCACCGACACGTCTTTCTTGATCAGGTCGCCCCAATCCTTGATGCCTTTAGGGTTGCCCTTGCGTACCAGGAACACGATGGTCGAGGTGTACGGGGTGCTGGCGTCCGGCAGGCGGGTTTGCCAGTTTTCCGGCAGGGTCTTGCCCAGTTTTGCGATTTCGTCGATGTCGCCGGCCAGGGCCAGGGTCACGACGTCGGCGCGCA
>NZ_JACARS010000159.1:16601-17338 GCF_013386485.1 Pseudomonas sp. P7758
CACCGTGGGATTGCTGGATCTTGACGTTGTCACCCGGGTGCGACTGCTTCCAGAAGCTGGTGAATTCAGCGTTGTAGTCCTGGTAGAGCTCGCGGGTGGGGTCGTAAGACACGTTGAGCAGTTCGTAATCCTTGGCAACAGCGGAACCGGCAAACACGGCACTGGCCATTGCTGCCAGGGCATAACGGCGAATCGACGACATAGAAGGCTCCTGAAATTCTTGGGTGTTGGCTTTTTTCTTATAGTTGCGGGTCTTGCAATCGAATCGCCGGTGTTGCTCAGCTCGGTTTGTTGCCCGGGTTCTGCAAACGGAATTTCTCTTTGCGTTCGATTTGTACTACCTGGGCGTTGTGCACAGTGATTTCCACCGCGCCAAACCGCAGATCGCGCAGGGCGCTCTGGATCTCGCGCAAAATGGCTGCTTCGTCCTGGCCGTCAACGCTACGTAGAGATGCGCTCATGGTCGTGCTCCTGAAATGAGAAGTGCCTCGCAGTGGCGGCACTGCTTGCGGCGTGAGGCGATAGTAGATAAGCGCGGATATTCTTAAAAATACTATTTAAGAATGTTTATATAACCAGAAAGAATTTTCTGGTGGAACGAGGGGTTGCGAGGGGTTTTGCGGGACGACACGTGAAATAAAGCCGAGTGGAGATACAAATGTGGGAGCGGGCATTCATGGTAAGGCGGTGGGTGAGAGAAAGAGTTGCAGACTGAAACACCACCTTCGAGAGACATA
>NZ_JACARS010000160.1:0-49890 GCF_013386485.1 Pseudomonas sp. P7758
CGCGTTGTCCAGCAGGTTGCCCAACAGTTCCAGCAGGTCTTCGCGGTCCCACGGCAATTGCAAACCGGGCGGCACGCGGTAACTCAAATCCAGGTGTTCGCCATGGATCATGTTCAGGGTCGCGAGCAACCCCGGTAATTCGCCGTCGCAATCGAACAAGGCACCCGGCAGTGTCTCTCCGGCCAGGCGGGCACGATTGAGTTCACGATTAAGCCGTTGCTGCACCTGCTCCAACTGTTCCCGCAGCAGCTTGCTCAGTTGCGGATGGTCCTTGAGCTGTTCGCTGGATGCCACGCTCAGCAACACCGCCAACGGGGTTTTCAAGGCATGGCCGAGATTGCCCAGGGCATTGCGCGAGCGCTTGAGGCTGTCTTCGGTGTGGGCCAGCAGATGGTTGATCTGCGCCACCAGCGGCTCCAGCTCCACCGGCACCTGGGTATCCAGTTGCGAGCGCTGGCCCTGCTGCAGTTGGGCGATCTGGTTGCGCGCGGTCTCCAGCGGGCGCAAGGCGCGGCGCACGGTGACCCGTTGCAGAATCAGGATCAGCAACAGCGCCGCCAGCCCCAGCACCAAGCCGATCTGGCGCATCAGCCGAAAGCTTTCTCTGACGGGCGTGTAGTCCTGGGCCACGCTGATGGAAATCGACTGGCCAAACCGTTTGTAGTCCGAACGCAGTACCAGCAACTGCTGGCCTTCCGGCCCCAACTGCAGGTTGCCCTTCAGCCCGGCGTGGGGCAACTGCGGCAGTTCCTGGTCCCACAGCGAGCGGGAACGCCAATGGGTGTCGGCAAAATCGATACGGAAATAGTGCCCGGAAAACGGACGCTGGTACGCAGGAGACAACCGCTGCTCATCCAGTTGCACACCCGCCGGCCCGCGCACCAGCGCCACCAGCAGGTTCTCGCTGTCGTTGCGCAAGCCGGACTCCAGGTAACGTTGCAGGCCCATTTCGAACAGCCACAGGCTGGTCTGCGCCAGCACCAGGCCGACGATCACCATCACACTGATCAGCCCCAGGCTCAGGCGCCGCTGGATCGACTTCATGCCGGGCTGACACCAAACCGGTAACCCTGGCCGCGCCGGGTCTCGATCACGCTGCGGCCCAACTTGCGGCGCAGGTGGTTGACGTGGACCTCCAACACATTGGAGTCACGCTCGGTCTCGCCATCGTACAAATGTTCGGCCAGGTGACTTTTTGAAAGGATTTGCTCGGGGTGCAGCATGAAGTAACGCAGCAGCCGAAACTCGGCCGCGGTCAGCTGGATCTCCTCGCCATCACGCATCACACACTGGCGACCCTCATCCAGGTGCAAGCCGGCAGCCTGCAAGGTGGGCTGATTGGCGTGGCCATGGGAACGACGCAGCAAGGCCTGGATACGCAGGTGCAGCTCTTCGGGATGGAACGGTTTGCTGAGGTAGTCGTCGGCCCCGGCCTTGAGCCCTTCGATGCGCTCGGCCCAGGAGTCGCGGGCAGTGAGGATCAGCACCGGCGTGGCCAGGCCGGCGGCACGCCATTGCGTCAACACCTCAAGCCCGGGCAAACCCGGCAGGCCGAGGTCAAGGATGATCAGATCGTAGGGTTCGCTGCGCCCCTGATACACCGCATCGCGCCCGTCCGCCAGCCAGTCGACGGCATAGCCCTGGCGATTGAGCCCAGCCATCAACTCATCGGCCAGGGGTACGTGGTCTTCCACCAGCAGCAGGCGCATCAGTCGTCTTCCTTGTCTTTGAGCAGTTGACCGGTGTTGGCGTCGAGTTCGATCTCGCGCACCACGCCTTCCACCGTCAACAGTTCGATTTCATAGATATAGCGCACAGGGCGATCCTTGTGCTCTTCAAGCTCGGCGTCCAGCAGCTTGGCGCCCGGGTAGCGCTCGAAAGCCGGGCCCAGCAGATGCTCAAGCGGCGCGATCACGCCCTTCTGGCGCAGGCGCAGCGCTTCATCCTGGCCCAGGTCCCGAGCGGCCAGGCCTGAGCAAAATGCCAGGAGCACCAGCGCCACTTGAACGCTGGTGCGTAGATTTACCTTCATTACGTATCCTGATGATCCTTGAGGACGGCGCCGGTGACAGCGTCCAATTCCAGGTCCCACTCGACGCCCTGGGCGTCGCGCAGTTCAACCTGATAAAGGTATTTGCCGTATTCCTCTTCAAGCTCGGTTTCATGCACGGTGGCGCCGGGATGTTTGGCCAACGCCGTGGCGTTGAGCTTCTCGAAAGACACAATGGTACCAGCGTCGCGCAACTTCAGTGCTTCGTCCGGCCCCAGGTCGCGAGCCTGGGCGACGCCTGCGGTGAGGGCGATGATACTGCTGGCGATCAAGGCTGTGAGGGTTTTCATGGTGAGTCTCCGTTTCGGGATATTTTGCCTACGGGACTCACGGTACTGGATCCAACTTAACTGAAACTGAATTGCCACCATGGCAATTCTCTGCGAGACCTTTGCCTGCAACCGGGCAAGATTTTCTATACTGCCCTGCTCGCGGTAAATGAGACCGGTATGACTGCTATCCATATGAAGTTCCCCGCCTTGACCCTCAAGGCCGGTAAACGCGCTTTTGCACGCATTCGTGAGCAGGGGCTTGCGCCTGCGGACGTCGGCATCCTTCCCGGCGCTGCCGGCGGGCCCAAGGCGCTGGGCATCCAGGGTCTGGACCTGGCGCTGTTTGGTGACTGGCTGCCCCGGGCGCCCCGCGAGCGTGCGCTGATCGGCGCCTCGATAGGCTCCTGGCGGTTTGCCAGTGCGTGCCTGCCCGACCCGGTGCAAGGCCTGCTCGACCTGGGCCGGCTGTACAACGCACAAAGCTTTGCCAAAGGCGTGACCATGGCCGAAGTCAGCCAGAGCTGCGTGCGCATGCTCGATGACTTGCTGGCCGGCCGCGATGCCCGCGTGCTCGACAACCCGCACTACCGGCTGAACATCATGGTGGTCAAAAGCCATGGCCTGCTCGCCGACGATCATCGCGGTCGGCTTGGTTTGGGGTTGTCCTCGGTGATCGCCGACAACCTGAGGGGCCGCGCGCGGTTGTCCCGGCACTTCGAACGGCTGATCGTCCACGACCCACGCCAGGCGCCACCGCTGCATGCGCTCAAGGATTTCCCGTCGCGCTTCCTTGATCTGGAACTGGGCAACCTGCGCCAGGCCTTGCTGGCGTCGGGCTCGATCCCCATGGTGATGCAAGGCGTACGCGACCTGCCGGGTGCAGGCCAAGGCACTTACCGCGATGGCGGCCTGCTGGACTATCACCTCGACCTGCCCTACCACGGCGATGATATCGTGCTGTACCCGCACTTCACCGACCGGGTCATTCCCGGCTGGTTCGACAAAGGCTTGCCGTGGCGTCGCGCCAATCAACAGGGTTTGCAGGATGTCCTGCTGCTGGCGCCGTCGAAGGAATACCTGGCGCGACTGCCCCACGGCAAACTGCCGGACCGCAGTGACTTCAAGCGCTTCATGGGGGATGACCCGGGCCGCAACAAGTACTGGCAAACCGCAATGAGCGAAAGCCAGCGGCTGGGGAATGAGTTTCTGCAACTGGCCGACAATGGCCAATTGGGCGAACGCCTGCTGGCTCTCTAGCGCCCTCTACGTAGCAGCTGTCGAGCCCAAGCGAGGCTGCGTCGGCAGCACCTCGGTTTGTCAGACAAATCGCAAACGCAGCCTCGCCATGGCTCGACAGCTGCTACGCGGTATGCGCGCGGCCGCGACAAACTGTTAAACTCGCCGCCTGCCAGACACCTCACCGAGCTGAAAAACCCTGTGGAAATTTTCAAAGAGTTTACCTTCGAGTCCGCCCACCGCCTGCCCCACGTTCCGGAAGGCCACAAATGCGGGCGCCTGCATGGCCATTCGTTCAAGGTGGCGATCCACCTCAGCGGCGACCTCGACCCGCACACCGGCTGGATCCGTGACTTCTCGGAGATCAAGGCGATTTTCAAGCCGCTCTACGAACGCCTCGACCACAACTACCTCAACGACATCCCGGGCCTCGAAAACCCCACCAGCGAAGTGCTGGCCAAGTGGATCTGGAATGAACTGAAACCGCTGTTGCCGGAACTCAGCGCGATTCGCATCCATGAGACCTGCACCAGCGGCTGCATCTATCGCGGCGAATAAGCCGGCGATGTAAAAAACCACCCTTGCGGTGGTTTTTTTATGCCGGTGACTCCCTTACAGTCGTGGCCTCTTGTACAGGAAGCGCTGCGATGCCAACCCATATCCGCCCCGCTACCGGCGACGATATCGCCGCAATTGAAGCGATCGTCCACGCCGCCTACTCCCCTTACATCCAGCGAATCGGGCGCAAGCCAGGGCCGATGCTGGATGACTATCGCCAGCAGGTCGCTGCAGAACGGGTGCATGTGCTGGAGAGTGCGGGCCAGGTCCACGGCTTTGTCGTACTGATTCATCACGATGAGTACCTGCTGCTGGATAACCTGGCCGTCGACCCCGGTGCCCAGGGCTTGGGTTACGGGCGCCTGTTGCTGGGCTTCGCGGAAGGCCAGGCCAGGCATGGCTCCATCCGTCTCTACACCAATGAAGCGATGACCGAAAATATCGCGCTGTACACCCGCAAAGGCTATGTGGAAACCCACCGGGCCGAGGAAAACGGCTTGCGTCGGGTCTACATGCAAAAAGACCTCACCGCCTCGCACTGAAGGAGCTCCCATGGAAAACACCTGGCTGGCCCAGGCCAAGCGCCTGCAAGCATTGGCCTCCACGGGGCTGCACTTCTGCACCGATGACTTCGAGCGCGAGCGCCTTGAGGAAATCGCCCAGATTGCCCACAGCATGCTGGCGCAATTGGGCGAAGTACCGCTGGAGCGCATCACCGGGCTGGTGCCGGATTTTGCCAAACGTTATTCGACGCCCATGATTGATGTGCGGGGCGCAGTGATTGACGGTGACCGGATCCTGTTGGTCCGCGAGCTCACGGATGGCTGCTGGGCATTGCCCGGCGGTTATGCGGATATTGGTTTGTCGGCGGCTGAAAACATCGTCAAGGAAATTCGCGAAGAGGCCGGGCTGACGGTCACGGCCAAGGCGCTGTACAGCGTCACCCACAAGGCCAAAGGCTTGTACCGGCCGGATATCCGGGACTTCTACAAACTCTACTTTCTGTGCGAACGGGTTGATCAACTGGCGCCGGCGGCCGGTTTCGAAACCACTGAAGTTGGCTTCTTCAGCCTGGACGATCTGCCGCCGCTGTCCCGTGGCCGCACCATTGAAAGCGACCTTGAGGCCGCTTTTGCCTTTCATCGCGGGCAGACCACTCACACCCTGTTCGATTGAATCACGGGTGATCCAATTTGTATCACCCTGCACCGCTTTCGCGCCTGAGTGGGCAGAAAGACCAATCCCGCCTGCGTGTTTCCCCTGTTTGGCTATAAATACTGTGCAACCTGCACAGTCCTGACCGTGCGCCCGTCACTGCCTCGCACTTGGCACGACGGGTGCAATAGGCCTGCGTCACTCATTCAGGGAGAACGGCACATGACGCAGAACGAACCGGGCAATGACTACCCTCTCAGCGAGGTGCCCATGCATGCCCGCAAAGGCCTGGCCTCCACCGCCATGGTGCTGCTGGGCTTTACCTTTTTTACCGCGACCATGTTCGCCGGCGGCAAGCTGGGGGTGGCCTTCAGCTTTACCCAGATGCTCGGCGTCGTGGCCCTGGGTAACCTGCTGTTGGGTATCTACGCCGCAGGCCTGGGTTACATCGCGTTCAAGAGCGGTTTGAATTCAGTATTGATGGGGCGCTTCTGCTTCGGTGAAGTGGGCAGCAAACTCAGCGACTTGATTCTCGGTTTTACCCAGATCGGCTGGTACGCCTGGGGCACCGCCACCGCAGCCGTAGTACTGGGCAAGTATTTCGAGTTGAGCCAGGGCAGCGTACTCGGGCTGATGGTGCTGTTTGGCATGGTGTTCTGCGCGACGGCCTACGTGGGCTATCGCGGGTTGGAGATTCTGTCCTACATCGCCGTGCCGGCCATGGGTATTTTGTTGTTTCTGTCGATGTGGGTCGCCACCGTCAAGGTCGGCGGGCTCGATGGACTGCTGGCGGTGGTGCCGACCGGTGAGCTGGACATGTCCACGGCTATCACGCTGGTGTTCGGCACCTTTGTCAGCGGCGCGACCCAGGCTACCAACTGGACGCGGTTCTCACGCTCGGCCAGGGTCGCGGTGCTGGCCAGCCTGATCGGCTTCTTTATCGGCAACGGCTTGATGGTGTTGATCGGTGCCTATGGCGCCATCGTCTACCAGCAGCCCGACGTGGTCGAAGTGTTGCTGCTGCAAGGCTTCGCCATGGCGGCCATGGCGATGCTGTTGCTGAATATCTGGAGCACCCAGGACAACACCATCTACAACTTCGCCGTCGCCGGCTGCAACCTGCTGCGCACCAAGCGCCGCAAAACGGTGACCCTGGCCGGTGCGGTAATCGGCACCCTGCTGGCGTTGCTGGGCATGTACGACATGCTGGTGCCCTACCTGATCCTGCTGGGCACGGTGATCCCACCGATTGGCGGGGTGATCATGGCGGATTTCTTCTATCGCTACCGCGGCCACTATCCGCGCCTGGCCGATACACGCCTGCCGGCCTTCAACTGGCCAGGGCTGATCGCCTATGCCGTGGGTACGGTGCTGGCCTTTCATTCACCCTGGGTGGCGCCATTGGTGGGGATCGTGGCGGCGTCCCTGACCTACATCGTGCTGACCAGCGTATTGCGGGTGCGGGCACCTTTGGCTGACGTCCAGGCATGAGCCTGACAATCGCCGACGTGTTGGCCTTGCCCGGCCTTGAATCGATGTGCCTGCGGGCCGGGGAAGCCGGCCTGGAGAACACGGTGCGCTGGCCCTATGTCGCAGAAAACAGCGGCATTGCCGAATGGGTGCTGGGGGGCGAACTGGTGTTCGTCACCGGTATCAATCACCCACGGGACGAGGCCAATCTGTTGGTGCTGCTGGACGAAGCCTGTCAGCGCCAGGTCGCCGGCCTGGTGATCCTCACGGGGCCGGACTATATCCAGGCGATTCCCCAGCGTTTGCTGGAAGCGGCGCAAGCGGCGGGCATGCCGCTGATCGAACAGCCTTACTCGTTGAAGATGGTACTGGTGACCCAGGCCATCGGTTCGGCGTTGATCCAGTCGCAGCAGTTGGGGCGCTCGCGACACGATGTGCTGGAGCGCCTGCTGGCCGGTGATTACCAATCCCTGGATTTGCTGCTGCACCGCGCTGCGCAGTTGGACATGCCGCTGGCCGGCCATTGGCAACTCGTCCAGTTGCAACTGGACGGCAGCGACGCGCTGTTTGCCCAGGGTGAGGCGCCAGTGGTCGAGGCGCAGCTTGCCCGACAACACGATGCGATTACCCGCCGTCTGCGCCAGTTTTCTGCGCAGCATCCGTCGCGCCTGCCCGTGCTGGGGCGTGCCGGACAATGGACGTTGCTGCTGCCTGCGATAGACGCGGGTGCGGCATTGGCCAACCGTCAGTTGTTGGCGGGTTGGTTGAAGGCACTGAATCTGCGCCTGGCACCGTTGAAACTGTTTATCGGCCTGAGTGCTGCCGCGCACCCACCCGCGCGCCTGGCCCAGGCCCTGGATGAGGCGCGCCAGGCATTGGCCGCTGCGCGACGGTTCAGTGAACGCGCCGGGCTGTGTGTCTACGATGAGTTGGGCGTGCTCAAGCTGCTCAGTGGCGTACGTGATCGCGCCCTGCTCGATCAGTTCCTCAACGAACGCCTGGGGCCGCTGCTGCGCCACGACCTGCACCATGGCCCAAGCCTGATGCCGACCCTGGAGGCCTGGTTCCACGAGAATGGTAACCTTGTGGCCGCAGCCCAACGGCTGGCGGTTCACCGCAACACCCTGACGCATCGCGTCCAGCGTATCGAAGCCCTGTGCGGGCTGACGCTGGACAATGCTTATGACCGCCTGGACATCGGCATCGCGCTGATGATCTGGCGGCTGTCTGCCTGACTGTTTTTTGCCAAGAGGAACTTGCCCATGCACATCATCAACGCCCGCCTGCGCAACCGTGAAGGCCTGCATGATCTGCACCTGGAACACGGCCGGATCGCCAGCATCACCCAACAAGGCGCTGCCCCCCTGGCAGGCCCCGACGACCTGGACGCCGCCGGCAACCTGGTGGTCCCGCCTTTCGTCGAGCCGCACATTCACCTCGATGCCACCCTGACCGCCGGCGAGCCGCGCTGGAACATGAGCGGCACCCTGTTTGAAGGCATCGAGTGCTGGGGCGAGCGCAAGGCCACCATCACCCTGGAAGACACCAAGACCCGCTCCAAAAAAACCATCCAGACCCTGGCCGCCCATGGCATCCAGCATGTGCGCACCCATGTCGACGTCACCGACCCGGACCTCACCGCGCTCAAGGCCATGCTTGAAGTACGCGAGGAAAGCGGCCACCTGATCGACCTGCAAATCGTCGCGTTCCCCCAGGAAGGCATCGAGTCGTACCGCAATGGCCGCGAGCTGATGGAAGAGGCCATTCGCCTGGGCGCCGACGTGATCGGCGGCATCCCGCACTTTGAATACACCCGTGACCAAGGGGTGAGTTCGGTGAAGTTCCTGATGGACCTGGCCGAACGCACCGGTTGCCTGGTCGATGTGCACTGCGACGAAACCGACGACCCACACTCGCGCTTTCTTGAAGTGCTGGCCGAAGAAGCCCGCAGCCGTGACATGGGCGCCCGCGTGACCGCCAGCCACACCACGGCCATGGGCTCCTACGACAATGCTTACTGCGCCAAACTCTTCCGCCTGCTGGGACATTCGGGCATCAGCTTTGTCTCCTGCCCTACCGAAAGCATCCACTTGCAGGGCCGCTTCGACACCTTCCCCAAACGCCGCGGCGTGACCCGGGTCAACGAACTGCTGGAGGCTGGCATGAACGTCTGCTTCGGCCAGGACTCCATCGTCGACCCTTGGTATCCCTTGGGTAACGGCAACATTTTGCGGGTGCTGGAAGCCGGGTTGCATATCTGCCACATGCTTGGCTACCGCAACCTGCAAAGTGCCCTCGACCTGGTCACCGACAACAGCGCCCGGGCGATGGCCCTGGGGGATCGTTATGGCCTGGAACCGGGACGCCCGGCGAACCTGTTGATCCTGTCTGCAGACAGCGACTATGAAGTGATTCGCAGCCAGGGCTTGCCGTTGTATTCGATTCGCGCGGGCAAAGTGTTGATGAAACGCCGGCCGGCGCAGGTGGAGTTTTTGTAGGCTCATACGATTGAATCTATATCGAGGGTTTGTGGCTTTCCCCAGCCATCATCCGATTGTGGCGGGATGCTCGCCACTTGGGTGAGTACGCGGTTTTGCGGGTGAGCGAACCAGCGTTTCAGGCTGGATTGCAGGGTTGGGGATGAAGCGTGGCTGCCGTAGACGTCGCGGGCCTGGAGGCGGCGCCAGCGGAGGGTTGCCAGGCGGTCGCGACTACTTTGCAGACGATCAGCTTCGATGCTCAAGGCCTGGATATCTTCATAACCACGCTGATTGGTCGGTCGATAGCGGTCCAGTTCTCGTTTTTTCTCCCGCAGTTGTTGCCGCATGCTGATCAGCGCTTTTTCGATCAGCTCAAATTCACTCGCAGTCACCAGTGTTCCGTCGGCGTCCACGGTTTGCTGCCAGCGGCGTAACGTCGCCCAGGCTGCCGGGATGTAGCTTGCGGTCATAAAGTGCTGCTTGTATTGGACTAGCTGCTTGATCAGGTTGGCCCGGTCCGGCATATCACCGCTGAGTTGAATCGCGCGATTGCATGCAGCTTCTTCGATCGACTCACACCCGGGGTTCCACAATATTGAAGACTGTGTGCCGTCGGGCAAGGCAATCGGCATGAAATGCTGCTGGGAGCCATGATGCTGATAGGCGTTCCCGCCCACCCGCACCAACCCAAGTGCGAACAGCAGGCCAGCAGGTGCAGGATTGCTGAACAGGGTAACAAGCCCGGGAATCCAGAGTTTGGCAGTTGTGTTCATCCAGGGTGCCGGGACGCTGGGTACCGGGTCGTTATGATTGACGATGCGGTGATGCACCAAAGATGAAGCACCGTCAGTGAACTCAGAGTCGGCAGCGCGGGGAGCGCCATAGGTGTAAAGAAGGATGTTGCGGTCGTAACCTGGAATTCGCCTAAGAGACTCTGCCAGCAGCAGTGCTATGGCGCCGCCGAGACTATGGCCACAAATTATGATGCGCTGGTCTATGTAGAACCGGTCGAGGTAATGCAGCGCAAAATCACGCATCGCCCGATACGCGCCATAAAAGCCTTCATGAACCTTACCAGCACCCTCGACAAAAGCGACCTGGTGAGCATTGGCATCCCTCAGCCCATCGGAACGGCTTGCAGTGCCCCGCACTGCGATCAGGATCACATGGTCGTGATGGCTGATAAACGCCTGAGTATCAGTGCCATTCTCCTCGTCATCAAAAAAATGCAGCTTCGCTGGGTGGGCCGGGGACTCTCCTTGCCCCGATCGATTTTGCTCATACAACTCAGGATCAAAAGGCAACACCTCGAATCGTTGCGAGTACGGCACGTCTTCATACACGGGATAAAAGTGTTCCACCTGGTCGGAATCGAACTTCCAGGCCTCCTGATAGCCCGACAGTTGTTCGGAAAAAAAATTGCCCACACTGGGCTCTATGGGAAAGCTGACCTGGTCCATCGGCGGAGTCGATGGTTCCTGCCCAAAATCGCAATAACTCAAGGTAGCCATAAGTGCCAACTGATAAAGGTTCAAGGCACAGAACTGGTCTTCAATCGACAACAACGGGCGTAACGCACGCAGCGGCCTTACCTCCAGCACAGTGTGCAGGTCAGGAAATAAAACCAGCCCTGTCAGCTTGGGCTGAGGGGGGCCAAACCCAAGTTCAGCCAGCATGCGGAGCGCATGCCGCGGTGGTCGATGGGTTCTGGGCGCCAAGGGAGGCAAGTGAGCAGTGTGCAAGACCAAGTCACTGACTTCGACTTGATAGAATTTGCCTGTTTCCCGCCGTGCCGGGTTTCGCTCGACGCGCTTCCCGTCTACACGTGAAAACCGCGTCTGTTCGGCTCGCACCTGAAGCTCGGTGATAGGCAGTGGGTAACAACCACGCGTTTGCAACGTTGCGTAGTAATCCCCGCTCATTTCATACGGCGCATCGAAGATCAGAACCACAGGCCCTCGATATGGGTTGTCCAACTTTGCGAAACCGTTTCCATCCAAACGACCTGCATATTGTTGACCTGTGCTGTCAAAAACCTTGTACGCAAGACCCCCATAAGCGTTTCCGTCACCTGATTCGTCCACCAGACAAAAACTCAGCCAACATCCACGCACTGCACAAGCAGGCATTTTTCCGCTGAAAAAGGGTTGTTTCCATTCTGTAAGCGCCATCGCTGAATCTCCTTATTCAGTAAAAGTTAAAGATAAGTACGCTCCCCATCAGATTTCCCCAAACACGAGCCTCACCGTTTTACCGTTCAGCTCATCACGCTGCACACGGCCACCCGTTGCAGTCGTTGGCGGCAGTCCTCTTGCATCCACCAGGTTGCATTGAAATACGTTATCAGTCGCCTGCGTTGGCCCTGCCGGCCTGAGTAACCACTGACAGGCCCCCGGCACCTCCAAGGTACCTGGCCCCGGCATTCGAGACATATGGGGTTCAACCCAATCATGCACACCGATAAACGCAAAATCCCCCCCACTGTCCGACAAGTGCTCAGCCGACTTCGCATAGACATCAAACGTCATGTAACGCAGCACTAACGGACACCCGTTCACCGTCTCCGTCAGAGGCAACTCGAAGCTCGCCCGATTCGCCACCGACTTCTCAAGAGCGTCGAATATCTTGATCTCTGGCAGATCACCTGGACGCCATCGTAAAGTGCAAGTCTCACCTGTTCCGGGGACGTAAGTTGCATCGCCTCTGAGTCTGTAATTCGCCGGCAAATCGACCTCCAAAGTGAAACTATCAGCAGGCTTCATCACACAACCGGAAACACCCAGCACACTGCAAACGAATACCCCTCGCCACACGCCCGACATAATTCCCCTACGCATCCTGCTGCTCCCGCTCCACCCGACGCCACTCCCCAACCACCCGCTGAAAATGATCCTCCGCCACTTCCCCACGCATCGGCTGCCATCGAATAAGCACGTCCCCAGTGGCTTCCAACAACCGCCGCACGACCAAAAACTCCAGCTGTTCCGGCCTGTCCCATTGCCAGGCCCGCGCTTGCTCCAGCACCTGCGCCAACCAGATTCTCGGGTCTTGAAACTCAACCAGTGCGCTCAACGCCTCGCTGTACTCGGCCAGCAGGTAACGCAGGATATTGGCTTGCAGAATCACTCCCGCCTGGGGATTCGGCACCTCCAGCCACAGCGCAGGATCGGGTACCGGATACCCCCCCGGAGCCGGGTTATCGACACAACTCCAACGCTCACCCTGCCAGTAACACACGCCGATCAGCGGCCCGAGAAAAACAGGCCAGTCCCGAGCAGGCAGGTGAACCAAGGCCCGCGCCAAGGTGCGGTTATCGTGGAAGCGGTACAGCGCCTGACTGCCCGCCGATCCCACCACCAACCTGTCGCGCCAGTGCCGGGTAACACCCGATAAATCATCACCAGGCAGGCTGCCCAACCAGCCCCAATTACGCTGGGGGTTTTGCAGCAAACCCACCAATGCGGGCTCGCTGACATGGTCGAGCAACAGGAGCATCGGCCCATCCGCTGCCATTTCCGATGCGACGGTTTCACCAAAGAGGCAGCGATACTCAGCGACCGTGCGTGTCGCCAGCAGTACCCCACGCGCATCGCTTTCACCCTGTAGAACCAGGCACAGCCGGCGCCCTGCCTGCTGCTGTTCAGCCATCCACTGGCCAGGCGCGATCTCCATCAAGCCGCCCTCCCCGTGGATTCGCACAGGCCTTCACGGCAGCGCTCGCACACTGGACAGAAGTCCGCATCCAGTCTTCTGGCCAGCTCCATGACTGCGCCTTGGATAACCGAAACCTTCGGCCCATCCGCTGCAAATGCGGGCGAAGCAGCCACGTCACCCGGTCCAACTGGGTTGGCTGTGCGAATCACGGCAGGCGCACCGCCCAACGTGATCGGCCGACTGCTGAAAATCCCGCCGGCCTGAATCAGCAAATGCTCACCACCGGCCTTGAAGCTCAACTGCGCACCGGCATCGATAACCAGGTTGGCCCCCGCCTTCAGATGGACCTGTTGCCCCGCTTCGATCACCAGGGTCTGGCCGACAAGGGTCTGGCTGTTGCCCTGCACGTGCAAGTGATCATCAGCCCCAAGCCGAACCTTGCGGTCGCCGGCGATGCTGCGGTGTTCCTCGCCTCCCAGGGTGGTGGCACTCAAGCCGTGGATGGTTTCCCGACGTTCGCCCCCCACCTCCAGCCGACTGTCGTGGCCGACCTGCTGCTCCAGATCGCGTTGGGCGCGCAGGTAGATGAGTTCCTGGCCGCTGCGGTCCTCAAGGTGCAGCTCGTTGGCCCCCGCCCCGCCCGGCGAACTGCGGCTGCGTAGCACACTGCGGGTCTTGTGTTGGGGCAACGGATAGGCAACAGGCTGCAAGGTATTGGGCAGGCAACCATTGATCACTGGCCGATCTGGATCACCTTCCAGGAACGTCACCAGTACCTCCATGCCCACACGCGGGATCATCACCGCGCCATAGCTGTCACCCGCCCATCCGGACGCCACACGCACCCAGCAGCTGCTCTTGTCGTCGTGCTGGTCCAGGCGGTCCCAATGAAAGCGAATTTTCACCCGGCCGTGAGCGTCGCAATGCACGTCTTCACCCTCGGGCCCGGTGACGGTTGCGGTCTGGCTGCCACTGATACGCGGTTTGACGTGCTTGAGCGGCGGGCGGTAAGCGGCGCGCCAGGGCGTTGCGGTAAATCGATTGCGGTAGCCGTGGAATGCCTCGACATCCACCACCGCCTCCTCCAGCACCTGCGGTTGATAGCCTTCGTGACGCACGCCGGTGATCAGCCACAAGTCATTACAGGTGCGGTCCGGATGGCCGCGCAGTTCCAGGAAATGCCCGCTGCGCAAAGCCGGCTGGTCACTGCGGCCCAGGGCCCGATGGCGGTCGCGTTGATGACGTTCCAGGCCACGCCGGGCCAACTGCGAACCTCGCAGATGCCCCGTGAATCCCGCGGGGTATTGATAGTCTTCAAGTGCCGGGAAAGATCCGGCCTGCTCCTGCAAGCGCAGCGACGGATGTTCGAAGTCGTAGTCACGCCGAACAACCTGAGCACTGCGCGTGGCCAGGCGCACATCGAAACGCTGGATCACCAGCGTTTCGGCAGCCGGGCCTCCGGCCGGGCAGTAGCGTTGCGCCGGCAAACGACGAAACACCGTCTGATCATCACCCAGCACCAGTACATGGGCGTCTGCACTGTGGCGAAAGTGGTAGTGAATGCCCTCTTCCTCGCACAGCCGCTGGATAAAGTGCAGGTCGGTTTCCGCGTATTGCACACAGAACGTACGCGGTGGGTAAACCACCGGCCCCAGTTCGAAGGTATAGGCATCAGCAAGGATGCCGTGCTGCTCAAGCACTGCCGCGATGATTTGCGGCACGCTGCGCTGCTGGAAAATCCGCTGGTCGCAACGATGGGCCAGGTACGCCACGCGCGGCGCAAGGGTGAGGTGGTAGCGGGTCAGCCGCTGCCCCGGGCCTTCCCGGCCAATGCTGTAGATTTGCCCGTGCAGGCCTTCACCGGGCTCGCCAAAATCCAGATAGGCCGGTTGGTGAAGTAACTTCTCCAGATCCAGGCTGGGGTTTTCACTGACCCACTGCACTTCAATGAAAAAAGGCTGGTCAATCGTTTCGCTGCCTTTAAAAGCCAGCACCTGAAATGCCTGGTTCATTCCTGCAACGACCAGTTTGAAACGTGACGAAACAAGCGTATTGAACATCCGTTGTTACCCGCCATTCATTGTCGAGCTGAAATAACTTCTCCCGTAAAACGCAGATAAAGCCACTCAATTCGAAGCCGATAAAAAGTGCCTGAACCCCAGGAATACTAGCGATTTCAGGCGAAATTCGGCCGCTTCAAAATAAAAAAGAAGATTCGCACACCGATATTGGAAGGGTCTTTTATAAATACAGAAATGCAGTTAAACAGCCAGTACTGACTAACGGGAATACTCTTACACCACCATTCACCAGAGCTGCTTATTTATAGAGAAACAGCTGACAAAGATGATTAAGCCCGCCACTGCCTTTTTCAAACTTCCTGCAGCCGCGCAGTCCCGAACAGGCTAACGCTCAGCAACTCACCCGGCTCTGCTTGCAACCGTACGGGTGCGGTACCGCCCGGCATCACCACCGCCACCTGACCCGCCGTCACCCATCCTACAGACCAGGCGGCGCATGCCACCGCACTGGCGCTGGTCCCGGAGGACGCCGTGGGCCCCTCACCACGCTCAAACACCCGCGCGATCACACGATTGCCTGAATCCCGGGCGACCCATTGCAGGTTGACCCCGGAAATACAAGGTTGGCCGGCCCCGGCAGGTGGTGCGAAAGCAATCGCCCTCAGCGGATCGAACCAGGCTGATCGATGCAACTGGGCGTTGTCCGGCAACGCTGACGCGTCCTGTACCAGCGTCACACAATGCGGGTTGCCCACACGCACAAACTGGCTGTGATTCCACTCGGGGTTGAGCGCAGCCAGTGGCGAAACATGGCTCACCTCAGTTCCCTCAAGCGAGACCGCGCCCACACCAACAGCCCCTACCGCCAAAGGCCCGAACTCGGGACGCCCGAGCGCCAGCCAAAAGCCCTGCACCTGTTCGTACTCCGCCGGCTCAACCCGCGTAACCACCGGCGACAGTGCGTCTGCCTTGTCGTGATGCACCCGCAACTCACAGCCTTGCGCCATCAATCCCTGGTCGGTCAACGACTGGGCAAAGATCGTCAGGCCATTGCCACTGCGTTCGGCCAGGGAACCGTCGGTGTTGACGATCAACAGGTCAAAAGGCGGCGCGGCCTGGAACGGCCCCACCAACAAACCGTCACAACGATGCGCCTTGGCCTCTGCCGGGCGCGGCAACTCCTCCCAACCGCACTCGGCGGCAATCGCCGCCAATGCCCAAACACCTCGGGTGCCAGCGGCCAAGTCGGCACGGTCCGGCACGTCGATACCCTTGCTGCGTAACTGCGCCGGGCTTACCACCCCGTAGATATTCCCGCGGGCGTCGTAGAACAGGGTCATTGCGCAGTCCGCATAAAGATTCGTACCACCTCTTCCAGGTGCTTGCGCATCGCCTGTCGCGCACCCTCCACGTCTCGCTGTTCCAGTGCATCGAGGATCTTGCGATGCTCGTCTTCCGAGCGATGGGGCATGTCGTCCGAGGTGTAATGCGCCTGCAACCGCTGGAACATGCTGCCGTAACGATGCCCCAGCAAATGCGCAATCATCAACGCATACGCCGGATTGCCCGAGGCCTGGGCGATGCGAATGTGAAACAGGCGATCGCCCGGATGGGTATGGGAGCCGTCGCGGTTGTCCTGCACATTACGCTCGAAGGCCTCGCGGATCCCCGCCAGCTCTTCGTCGGTGGCATGTTTGGCGGCCAGGGCGGCGGCTTCCGGCTCAATCAGGCGACGGGCCTGGAGCAGGGAAAACGGTGGAATCTCGGCATTGAAGTCGACGTGCAGGTTGAGTTCCGGATCGAACTCTTTCCATTGATCCCGGGTGGCCTGGGCCATCACCGGTTCCTGGCTGACTGTCGGTTGCACGGGTTCACACACCAGCACGCCGTTGCCCACCCGCACGTCTACCAGGCCGATCACCTCCAGGGCAATCATCGCCTCACGCACGGAAGCGCGACTCACGCCCAGCAGTTTGGCAAGTTCACGCTCAGCGGGAAGTCGACTGCCCGGCGGAAATTCTCCGCTGTCGATCAACGCCCGCAACTGGTCGGCAATCTGTCGATAAAGACGTTGGTTATCAATCACTTGAAATGGCATCTAGGCTCAGCTCGATTCATGCACAGCACGGTCAAAGCGATCAACCCGCAAAAAAGCCGCTTGTTGACCGGGATGACCCATGCTAAAAATTGGATCAATGGCCTGACCATTGGATCGTTTCCAGTGTGCTGATCATAGCAAACCCACCAGGGTTCGCTATGCCGCAGATGCAGGTGTTTCACGCCCTCAATGGCCTGACCATTGAGCCAATAACAATAATCAAGGGAGTCTGTCATGGACCTCACCGGTAAACGCGTGCTGATCACCGCCGCCGCCCAGGGCATTGGCCGCGCCAGCGTCGAAGCCTATCTGGCGGCAGGGGCCGAAGTGATTGCAGCCGACATCAATCAACAGGCGCTCGCTGACTTGTCGGGCGCGCAAACGGTCTTGCTCGACGTCACCGACGCCAGCGCTATTCAACGCCTTGCTGCCGAGATCGGCCCGCTCGATGTGCTGTTCAACTGCGCAGGCGTGGTGCATGCCGGCAATATCCTCGAATGCCCGGAAAGCGACTGGACGTTTGCCCTCGACCTGAACGTCACCGCCATGTACCGCATGATCCGCGCGTTTCTGCCGGGGATGCTGGCGGCGGGCGGCGGCTCGATCATCAACATGTCGTCGGTGGCCTCCAGCCTCAAGGGCGTGCCCAACCGCTTTGCCTATTGCGCCAGCAAGGCGGCCGTCATCGGCCTGACCAAATCCGTCGCGGCCGACTTTGTTACCCAGCGCATCCGCTGCAACGCTATCTGCCCGGGCACCGTGGAGTCGCCTTCGCTGCAGCAACGCATCGTCGAACAAGCCCGCCATGAAGGCCGTCAACAGGACGAGGTGTACGCCGCCTTCACCGCGCGCCAGCCGATGGGACGCCTGGGCACGCCCCAGGAAATTGCCCAGCTGGCGCTGTACCTTGGCTCCGATGCCAGCGCGTTTACCACCGGCACCACCCAGATCATTGACGGCGGCTGGAGCAACTGACCGCCCACTTCCAATAAGAGGATTGCTCATGAAATTGCTGCGCTATGGTGAAAAAGGTCAGGAACGCCCGGCCCTGCTGGACGCTGATGGACGTCTGCGTGACTTGTCCGCTCACATCAGTGATATCGCCGGTGACGCCCTGCTCCCGCACAACCTCGCTCGCCTGCAAGAACTCGACCCCGCGAGCCTGCCCCTGGTACCGGGCAATCCGCGTTTGGGCGCCTGTGTCGGCCAGGTAGGCAAATTCATCTGCATCGGCCTGAACTACGCCGATCACGCTGCCGAAACCGGCGCCCCCATCCCTGACGAACCGATCATCTTCAACAAGTGGACCAGCGCCATCGTCGGCCCCAACGACACCATCGAAATCCCCCGCCACTCCACCAAGACCGACTGGGAAGTGGAGTTGGGCGTGGTGATCGGCCAGGGTGGCCGCTACATCGAGGAAAGCCAGGCCATGCAGCACGTGGCCGGCTACTGCGTGATCAACGATGTCTCCGAGCGCGAGTTCCAGCTGGAACGCGGCGGCACCTGGGACAAGGGCAAGGGCTGCGACACCTTCGGCCCGCTCGGCCCCTGGCTGGTCAGCCGCGATGAGATCGCCGACCCGCACCAACTGTCGATCTGGCTGGAAGTCGACGGCCACCGCTACCAGAACGGCAACACCCGCACGATGATTTTCCAGATCCCCAAACTGATCAGCTACCTCAGCCAGTTCATGAGCCTGCAACCGGGGGATGTGATTTCCACCGGCACCCCGCCCGGTGTCGGCCTGGGGATCAAGCCCACGCCGGTCTACCTCAAGCCCGGGCAAAAAATCCGCCTGGGTATCGAAGGCCTCGGCGAACAGAACCAGACCACGGTCGACGCCTGACAAGAACCAAGGAGCCGTTCATGACCACCATTACCGCGATTCGCGTCGAAGATATCCGCTTTCCTACGTCCCAGTCCCTGGACGGTTCCGATGCCATGAACCCGGACCCGGACTACTCGGCCGCCTATGTGATTTTGCAGACCGACAACCCGGCCCTTGAAGGCCATGGCCTGACCTTCACCATCGGCCGTGGCAACGAGATTTGCTGCGCGGCGATCCAGGCCATGCAACCGCTGCTGGTGGGCTTGACCCTGGAATGGATCGCCGAAGACATGGGCCGTTTCTGGCGGCATGTCACCAGCGACAGCCAGTTGCGCTGGATCGGCCCGGACAAGGGCGCCATCCACCTGGCCACCGGCGCGATCGTCAACGCCGCGTGGGATTTGTGGGCCAAGGCCGAAGGCAAGCCCCTGTGGCGCCTGGTGGCCGACATGAGTCCGGAACAGCTGGTGCGCTGCATCGATTTCCGCTACATCACCGACTGCATCACCTCCAGCGAAGCCCTGGCCTTGCTGCGCCAACGCGCCGAAGGCAAGGCTGAACGCCTGGCCGACCTGCAAGCCAATGGCTACCCCTGCTACACCACCTCGGCCGGCTGGCTCGGTTATGGCGACGAGAAGCTGCGCAGGCTGTGCCAGGAAGCGGTGGATGCCGGCTTCAACCACGTCAAGCTCAAGGTCGGCCACGACTTGCAGGATGACCTGCGGCGCGTACGCATCGCCCGCGAAGTATTGGGCCCGGACCGCCAATTGATGATTGACGCCAACCAGGTGTGGGAAGTCGACACCGCCATCGATTGGGTGCGCGAATTGGCGTTTGCCAAGCCGTGGTTCATCGAGGAACCCACCAGCCCCGACGATATCGAGGGCCATCGCAAGATCCGCCAGGGGGTGGCGCCGGTCAAGGTCGCCACCGGCGAAATGTGCCAGAACCGGATCATCTTCAAGCAATTGATCATGCGCGAAGCCATTGATGTGGTGCAGATTGACGCCTGCCGCCTGGGCGGGGTCAACGAGGTGCTGGCGGTGATGCTGATGGCGGCCAAATATGGCCTGCCCGTGTGCCCGCATGCCGGCGGTGTCGGGCTTTGCGAGTACGTGCAGCACCTGTCGATGATCGACTACCTGTGCATTGCCGGCACCCACGAAGGCCGGGTGATCGAGTATGTCGACCACTTGCACGAGCATTTCGAGGAACCTTGCGTGGTGCGCGGTGCGGCCTATCTGCCGCCGAAGGCACCGGGCTTTTCGATCCAGATGAAAGCCGCGTCCCGGGAGCAATACCGCCACCGGCCGTGAGCTGAACCGCAATTTGAATGGACGGAGCACAATAACAATGTCGTCCCCATCACCTTTGAGGCTCGATGCGCACCAGCATTTCTGGCGCTACCGGGCCGCTGATTATCCGTGGATCGGTACGGCTGAGGCTGACCTGCGGCGGGACTTTCTCCCACAGGACTTGCGGCCGTTGCTCGACGCTGCCGACCTGGATGGCTGCATTGCCGTGCAAGCCCGCGCCGGTGAGCAGGAAACCGACGCGCTGCTGGAAATGGCGCGGCAGCACCCATGGATACTCGGCGTCGTCGGCTGGGTCGACCTGTGCGACCCACGCCTGGAACAGCACCTGGAACAGTGGCGCGACGCACCGGGACTCAAGGGCTTTCGGCATCAGATTCAGGATGAGCCTTCGCCTGCCAGCTTTATGGCCGACGCCAGGTTCTCCTGTGGCCTGCAGCACCTGCAGCAACAAGGCTACGTCTACGAGGTGCTGATCCGCTGCGCCGACCTCGACGCCGCGACAGCCCTGTGCCAGCGCCACGACCGGCATCATCTGGTGCTGGACCACCTGGGCAAACCGGACATCGCCAACGGCCCCGTCGGTTGGGCCGAACACCTGGCGCCACTGGCCGCCCTGCCCCACGTCAGTTGCAAGCTGTCGGGCCTGCTCACCGAAGCCGGGCCCGAGCAACGCAACGCCCGAGCCCTGCGCCCCTACATCGAACTGGCGCTGGAATTGTTCGGCGCCGAGCGCCTGATGTTCGGTTCGGACTGGCCGGTGTGCCTGCTGGCCGGGGAATACCAGGGCACCTGCCAATTGCTGCAACAGACCCTCGGCCCACTGTCGCCCGATGAACAGCAAGCCATCTGGGGCGGCACGGCCCAGCGGGTCTATCACCTTGAAGGAAACTGCCCATGAATCTGCATTTGCAGGACCGCGTGATCATCGTCACCGGCGGCGGCTCGGGGATTGGCGCCGCCATTTCCCTGGGATTGATTGCCGAAGGCGCAATCCCGGTAATTTTCGGCCATCAACCGTTGTCGCCGGCCTTCGCGGCCGAGCTTGAGCAGCACGGTCAAAGCCACTTCATCCGTGTCGAGTTGCGCGATGAGGACGCCTGCCGCGCAGCCGTCAACGAAGTGTTGCAACGTTTCGGACGCATCGACGGCCTGGTGAACAACGCCGGGGTCAACGACGGCGTGGGCCTGGATGCGGGCCGTGCAGCGTTCGTCGAATCCCTGGAAAAGAACCTGATTCATTACTACTTGATGACCCACTTGTGCCTCGATGCCCTCAAGGCCAGCCGCGGGGCAATCGTGAATATCAGCTCCAAGACGGCCCTCACCGGCCAGGGCGGTACCAGCGGTTATACCGCCGCAAAAGGTGCGCAGCTGTCACTGACCCGGGAATGGGCCGCCTCCTTGCTGGAGTTCGGCATCCGGGTCAATGCCGTGGTGCCCGCCGAGGTGCTGACGCCGCTGTATCAACGCTGGATCGACGGCTTCGACAACCCCGAGGCCAAGCTCGCCGCCATCGTCGAAAAAATCCCCTTGGGCAAACGGATGACCACTCCCGAGGAAATTGCCGACAGCGTGCTGTTCCTGCTCTCACCCCGCGCCTCCCACACCACCGGACAGTGGCTGGTGGTGGATGGAGGCTACACCCACCTCGACCGGGCGCTGACATGAGCGGCCAACGTTACTGCCTGGCGCTGGACCTGATCGACGATGCGGCATTGATCGCCGAGTACCAGCAGTTGCATCGACGCATCTGGCCTGCCGTGGCAGAGCATCTGCGCAGCCAGCAAATCCTGGAAATGCAGATCTGGCGCCTGGGCACGCGGCTGTTCATGGTCATGGACACCGCGGCCGGGTTCAGCTTCGAAGGGCTGGACCACGCTGCACGCGCCAACCCCGACGTGCAAGCCTGGGAAACCCTGATGTGGCGCTTCCAGGCCCCCACGCCGTGGACTGACCCCGGCGGCAAATGGCAGCCCCTGGAGCAGATTTTCTGCCTTACCGACCAACCCTGATACCCGCTGCATCGCACGCCTTGATCCCATAAAAACAACAGGAGAAGCGTCATGTTAAGCAAAGATACACACCTGCCAGGCACCCGTGCCGTGCCGACCTATCGCTGGGCGCTGATGCTGGTGACCAGTCTGTTTTTCCTCTGGGGCTTGTCCTACGGTTTGCTCGACGTACTGAACAAGCACTTCCAGGAAGTCCTGCACGTCAGCAAGGCCCAGTCCGGGCTGTTGCAAAGCGCCTATTTCGGCGCGTACTTCCTGATTGCCCTGCCGGCCGGGTTGTTGATGGACCGCCACGGCTACAAGGCCGGGATCCTGCTGGGCCTGTGCCTGTATGCGACGGGCGCGCTGCTGTTCATGCCGGCGGCTGCGGCGGCGAGCTTTCCGTTTTTCCTGTTCGCGCTGTTTGTCATCGCCTGCGGCCTGGGCTGCCTGGAGACCGCTGCCAACCCCTATGCCACCGTGCTGGGCGAACCCCAGGGCGCCGAGCGGCGGTTGAACCTGGCGCAATCATTCAATGGCCTTGGCCAGTTCTTCGGCCCGCTGATTGGCGGCGCGATGTTCTTCAGCGCCGGCAGCACACCGGCCTCGGACATGAGTTCGTTGCAGACCACCTACGTGGTGATCGCGGTTCTGGTACTGCTGGTGGCGCTGCTGATCGCCCGCACGCCGCTGCCGGATTTGCGCGCGCAGGAACAGGCACTGCAACCGACGGCCGGCAAGGGTCTGTGGCAGCACCGGGAGTTCGTCGGTGGGGTGATCACGCAGTTTTTCTATGTGGCGGCCCAGGTCGGAGTCGGCGCATTTTTCATCAACTACGTCACCGAGCATTGGGCACAGATGGGCAATCAGCAAGCCGCCTACCTGCTGTCGATCGCAATGCTGGCCTTCATGTTCGGGCGCTTCTTCAGTACCTGGCTGATGGGCCGGGTCAGCGCGCAGAAGCTGCTGCTGATTTATGCGCTGATCAATATCGCGTTGTGCGGCCTGGTGGTGATCGGCCTGGAAGGTATCTCGGTGATCGCGCTGATCGCGGTGTTCTTCTTCATGTCGATCATGTTCCCGACGCTGTTCGCCATGGGCGTGAAGAACCTCGGGCCGCACACCAAGCGCGGCAGTTCGTTCATGATCATGGCGATCGTCGGCGGCGCCCTGATGCCCTACTTGATGGGCAAGGTGGCGGACAACAGCACAGTGGCGCTGGCTTACCTGTTGCCTATGGGGTGTTTCGTGATTGTGGCGGTGTATGCCCGTAGTCGCTTGCGCCATCCGTGAAGTACCGCCCCGGCGTCGTCCCGAACGTACGCCGGAACATCGCAATAAAGGCACTGACGTTTTCATAACCCAGGTCCAGCGCAACCCGGGTCACGGGTGCATGCGCCGCCAGCAACTCCAGGGCGCGCAACAATCGCGCGCGCTGGCGCCACTGGCTGAAGGTGAACCCGGTCTCGGCAACAAACCGCCGGGCCAGGGTACGCGGCGAGACACCGGCCCACTGCGCCCAGTGTTCCAGCAGGCGGTTGTCGTCGGGACTGTCGGCCAGCGCCTGGGCGATGCGCAACAGGCGCGGGTCCCGGGGCAGCGGCAAGCCGAATGGCTCCTGGGGCAACCCGGCGATTTCATCAAGGATCACCTGGGCGATCCGTGACTGAGGCGGCTCGAGCAGCGGCTGGCTCCAGGTTGCCGCGCGCCTGACGGCTTCCAGCAACAAGGCCGACGTGGCGATAACGCACGTCTGTCGGGGCAGCCCTGCGCATGCCTGGGGTTCGACATACACACTCCAGCCATCAAACGGCCCGTGGGAACGCAAGGCGTGGGAACAATCGGGGGCAATCCACACCGCGTGGGTGGCCGGTACTACCCAATGCTGGTGCGCCGCCTGCACCGACAACAACCCGCGCTGGGCTCCGAGCAATTGCCCGCGGGCATGCTGATGAAGGGCCGTGGTGCGTGCTACCGGACTGCTGCGCAACGTCGCCACCAGCAACGGACCGCCGGTCGCATTGGCGAGCTGGGCTGAAACGAGTGTTGACGGCATATGGCAGCTTTACCGTATTGAATGACCTGGATAAGGCAGTGTAGCCATTTGCGCACGCCCAGACTGCGGATTCATTCATTGAGGGCTCCGCCATGCGTGCAGAAGACGTGCTTCCCGACCATCTCGACCAAGGCCAATTCAATGGCGTGACCGTGCGCAAGGGCACGGTGGGCGCATTCCTCGCCAACGCCAGAACCTGGTGCGATCCGGCCACCCCGGACGAGCAGCGCTTGCTGGCCGAACAGGACATCCTGCAAGCCCTCCCCGCCCTGCAGGCCCTGGGCTTGTTTGAAGTGTTGCAGGTGCGGGATGCGAAACTGGCGCGGCTGCTGAAGTGAGAGGATCGGCCTGGAAGGTGGTAATCCGTCGCTGGAAGCCCGGGGTTCACCAGTTCTCGCGGGGATTACGCACCTTCCAGGCCACCTCGCACCTCAAGTGGTTACTTGTCCTACGAACTGATAGTGGTTGGAAAGGCCCGTCGCGTTCCATGATCCTGGAAAAAATGTTTGGCCCTGTGTTCAGGCATGCCAAGGGAACCCGGCTCGCTCGATACGGCCTGATGTGCAAGGATGTTGCGCTGCACATCGTTCGTTGAACGCAAAACCAAGGATTTTTCATGACCGCCATCAGCACCCCAGCGCCCGTGGTACCCGGGCGGCTGGAACAAATGTCGACCCGCATCGCGTTTTTCATCGCCGGCTTCGGCATCGCCGCCTGGGCACCACTGGTGCCTTATGCCAAGGCCCGCGCCCAACTCAATGAGGGCACCCTCGGCCTTTTGCTGTTGTGCCTGGGGGTGGGCTCGATGATCGCGATGCCGGTCGCCGGGGCCCTGGCGTCGCGCTACGGTATCCGGCGAGTGGCCACCGGCGGCACCCTCCTGATCTGCCTGGGCCTGCCGATGCTGGCCACCGTCACCTCGATTCCGTTGCTGATGGCCGCGCTGTTTGTGTTTGGTGCCGGCCTGGGCACGGTGGACTCCACGGTCAACCTGCAAGCGGTGATGGTCGAACGAGCCAGCGGCAAGACCATGATGTCGGGCTTCCACGGGCTGTTCAGCCTGGGCGGGATCGTCGGGGCGGCAGGTGTCAGCGGGCTGCTGGGGTTGGGCTGGTCGCCGTTGCAGGCCACCCTCGCCGTGATCGTCGTCATCGTAGTGGCCTTGCTCAAGGCCGGGCCACACCTGCTGCCTTACGGCAGTGAAAGCTCCGGGCCGGCCTTTGCCGTGCCCCACGGCGTGGTGCTGTTTATCGGCTGCCTGTGCTGCATCGTGTTTCTTGCCGAAGGCGCCGTGCTGGACTGGAGCGCGGTGTTCCTGAGCGCCGAGCGCGGCCTTGACGAAGCCTATGCGGGCCTTGGCTACGCAGCCTTTGCCTTGACCATGACCGTCGGGCGCCTTACCGGCGACAGGATAGTTCGCCGCCTGGGCGCAACCCGGGTGATTGTATTCGGTGGCGCGCTCGCCGCCGGCGGCATGCTGTTGGCGACGCTATTACCTGCGTGGGAAACCGCCCTGCTGGGGTATGCTTTGGTCGGTGCCGGGTGTTCGAACATCGTACCGGTGCTGTACACCGCCGTCGGCAAGCAGACCGTCATGCCGGAACACATTGCGGTGCCCGCCATCACCACCCTGGGCTACACCGGCATTCTCGCCGGCCCTGCGGTGATCGGCTTCATCGCCCATGGCAGCAGCTTGAGCACTGCCTTTGTGCTGATTGCCGTACTGCTGATCGGTGTGGCGATCAGCGGGAAAATACTGCGGGTCTGACCACCCAGCCCCATCACGCCTCGTACATTGAGGCGTCAACCCGGGGTCATTTGGCTTTCTGGAGTTCCAGCCAGCGATCAAGGGTTTTGTTGCTGAGCCAGCCCGCCTGGTGATGGCTGCCGAAAATTCGCCGACCGCTGTCGGCGGTGTTTTCCAGCGACCGCAACAAGCCCGGCCGGTCCACAAGGTTTTTCGCCATATACACCTGCTGTTCGTCGTATTTCTTCTTCGGTAGCCCCGTGGCCGGGTCCAGTACAACTTGGCCATGGCTGTCGAGCTCATCCGGGTCTTTGCTCATCATCGCCAGCACCTCGATATTGACGTAGCAGATCTGCTCGAAAAACCCCATGCGGTCCCGCGACCGGTCCCGTAACTCGGTGAACATTTCCTTGAACAGGCGGACGAGATCGGCATTGTTTTTTGTGTGGAAAGGGTCCGGGCTGAAGGCACTGGGATCGCTGTTGCCGAACACGACGTTCTCGGCCTGTGCCAGGCTTTCGCGGGTGATGTAGCCGTCCTGGTCGAGGATCGCATCGATCAGGCGCGGACGCTGGATGATCGCCTTGGCAAGCAGGATAGCGCTGTCGGCCTCTCGGCTGGCACCGAGCTTTTTACTGGCGATTCGTTGCAGTGAAGACAGCTTCAGTCCGTCAGTTCTCATGGAGTTTTTTCAGCATGGCAAATTGGGCGTTCGCCGCGCTCACCAAATCGCTGTCCGGCAAACGAATGTAGGGATTGGGCCCGCGGAGGCGGCTGGCCACTTCGTTCTGAAGCCCCAGGTGTTGCAGCAGACTCCTGCAGTGACTCTCCCCTCGCAAAGGAGGCCGATAGCCTGATGAACGGACAGGCGCCCCGCCGGATTGATGGCTGTGCTTTCGCGCAGCCTCACCGGGTTCACTTGAAGCGGCGTGAATTGCCCGTGTACCGCCGTCCAGTGCCGGGGCAATACAGGGTGTAGCACCGAGGTGCTGGCAGACCGACCCGCCGTTGATTGTCATGATTCATCTCCACCATTTTCCGGTTCCACATTGACCTGGTCATCATCCCGGCAATCGCCGTATCGCTCAGGTGAAAACAGGCCAAAGGTGTGTGGTGTGCCGGTGGCAATGGTTCCGAGATAGAGCAGCGTTCCAATGACAACATGTAAAAACCGAAGAATCAGTCGGCTTTTCGAGACCCTGGCCAGGTCGGTTTCGTCTCCTGCCAAAGGCCTTTGATCGCTGCGACCATGGCGCCCATCACCGCGCGCAACGGGCGTAACCCAGGCGCGTGTGAGGCAGGCAACTGCCCGTGCGGCAACATGCCTTTGATGAAGTCGTCAGCCGCCGGCGCCTGGAACGTGTGCTGCCCGGTGAAGTTCTTCACTCGCCGGGCTTCGGCGCCCTCTTCGCACCGTTTGCCCGGTGCGGCAACGGGGGGCGGTTGCAGGATATCGCTGCCCGTCGGCGCAAGACAGGCTGGCTGATAGCCAGGATTTTGCGATCCACACGAAGGTGTAGCCATGTCTGAGCCCTGGCTGAGAGTTTGAAAGCAGCGGATTGATCAAGGCAGGTCATCACGCCGCGAGAGGGTCGCGGCGTGATCGAGCTAAAACAGGTTCAGAGAGAGGTGGCGCAGGGCGGCTCTGCCGATCTTGCCGTCATACCGGTCAAGAGAGTCCATCAGCGTTAACAGGCTTGAGCGCTGAGTGACTTCCTTGGCCAACTCGATGAGCCGCTGTTGCTTTGGGTCGCTCGACGACGATGCGGCCAATTTTTTCAAATCTTTGATACTGATGGAGCGGCTCCAGATACCCTTCAGGGCGTCGAAGTCCTTCAACATCTGTTCGGCGAGCTGTTTGTCGGTCTTGTACTTCAAGGCGTTGCCGGAGTCGAGCACGGCGTTGAGGTCCCGCCGGGAGATTCGACCATCCAGATCACCGGTCCTGCCGGCTCGGTCAAAGGCTTGTATTACGTCTGGGCGTCGCAGCAGTTCCCGGGCCAACAGAATGTTCTCATTACGGTCCTGGTCGTTGGTCAACCGTCTGCCCGCCATCTCTTCCAGGCTTTGTTTTGTGATGAAGGGCTGGCCCGGCACCGTGAACGCATCAAATTTGTTCTTGAGGAGGTTCCCCAGTTGATCGGGGGTTTGCCTCGAAAAGTGTGGGTCCGGGCGACCGTATCCCGGGTCAGGCTTGCAGGGGGTCGGACGGCAGTGTCCGGGAAGAGGCCTGAGTGGAATGGAAGGGTCAGGACGACCATAACCGGGGTGAGGCCGGAACGGATTGAACAGCTTGTGCAGAAAGTCCTGAAGCTGTCCGATCAGCCCGCCCAGGAACGAGTTTGCATAGGACGCCCGGAATAAGTTGTTGGCAGCACCATGGGGATCCATCGTGCTCTGGGTCGTCGGCCCATTCGAATACACCGGGCCGACTCCATTCTGTGGCACGTTGAAGCTGATGTGGATCGACCCCTGCCCGGAGCGTGAGCGTGACTGCGTCGATGTGGCGGCATCAGTATGCGGCTGCGCGGCGTTATCAGAGGGGTTGGCAACAGTTGAGTTGGATAAGGTTACCGACATAGGCATCTCCAGTTCGGCGTATTGACACGATTCACTCCCGGCTCAAAGACACCTCGGCGATACAAGGTATCCCATGGAAAGTGGGCACCTCCTTGTGTGGTAGATCTGTCGGATTCAGTTCCTGCGGACGCAGAAAATCGTTAGAAAAAGAGTAGGAAGAAGGGCTATGGCGAGGGGGCTTGCGCCCCCTCGTCACTGTCGATACCTGGGATCAGGCACGCATCAGAAGCCGACGCTGGCCTGCACGAAGAACGTGCGCGGTTCACCCAGGTAGATCCCGGAGTTGTTGTCGCTGGAGCGGGTGTAGTGTTCCTGGTTGAACACGTTTTTTACCCCGACGCCCAGCTTCAGGTTCGACAGTTGCGCACCGAAGTCATAACCGCTGCGCACGTTGACCGAGACGTAGCCGGGAATATCCCCGTACTGGCCATCAGCAGTCGGCTGGGTGATGTAGGTGGTACCGGTGCCCGGCGCACGCTGGCCGGACTGGGCATAGACGTCCAGGTTGTGGGTCCAGTGGTTGATGTCGTAACGCAGCCCCAGGGTGGCCACTTCACGGGAGTACAGCGGCAAGTCGCGGCCCTTGAAGGCAACGTCGCCTTCGGAGGTGGCCCTGGTGTAGGTGAAGCCGGCGTTGGCGGTCAGGCCGTCCAGGCGCGGGTCGAGGTTCGACAGGTCGTAATGGGCCGACGCTTCGATGCCCTCGTGCTTGGTAGCGCCGAGGTTGGTCCAGCCCACATCGTTGCTGACGTATTGCAACTCGTCCGAGAAGTCGATGTAGAACAACGTCACTTCGCCGCCCCAGACGTTGTCGTTGTAGCGGGTACCGATTTCGTAGGTCTTGGCTTTTTCCGGGTTCAGGCCGTTCGCGGTCTGGTCGCCGTTACCGCCCTGGCCCAGCTGGAAGTATTGCAGGCTGCCGAAGGAGGTTTCGTAGTTGGCAAACAGCTTCCAGGCATCGGAGACGTGGTACATCACGCTCAGGGCCGGCAGCGGTTCGTTGTTGTGGATCTCGCGGCGCTTCTCCTGAACCGTGGCGCCATTGAGGCCTACCACCGGACGGTCGTGCCATTCGGTGCGAATCTGCTCAAAGCGAATGCCCGGGGTGACGGTCCATTTGCCGATATCAATCTTGTTGTCGATATAGAACGAGTTGGCCTCGGTGCCACCGGTACGGTCCTGGTACACGTGGCCGTCACTCTGGCCCACGGGCGTCGGCACGTTGTTGACCAGCGCCAGGCTGGTGGCCTGCTCGTGCATGCCTTCCTTGAGGTAGCGATAACCGACGCTGACTTCCTGGGTGCTCGGCCCCAGGTCAAATACATGGGACACACGCGGCTCGATGCCGAAGGTGTAGTAGGTGCGCGGGTAGGAACCCAGGGTCTTCAGGTCGCGGTTGGCGATGTTGCTGCCGCGGAAACTGTCGGAGTAGTAGGTCAGCACTTCAGCCTGGGTGCGGTCGTCGATCTGCCGGATGTACTTGAAGGACATATCCTTGCGCCGGCCATTGAAGTTGTCCCAGTCACGTACCGATTGATACGGGTTGGCGTCGTACTGCTTCTGGGTCAGGCCGCCGGGCATGTCGGCGCTGGCGTCGTAGTAGTGGAAATTCAGCGAGAAATCGTCTTGATCGGTCGGCGCCCAGTGGGTCTTGAAGATCACGTCGTCGATGTCGTTGGAGTTGTTGCGGTCGCGGTAACCATCGCCCTTGGTCCCGGAATACAGCAACGCAGCACCGATACCGTTGTCGGCGGTGCCGCCGATGAAGGCGTTTTCAATGTGTTTCCAGCCGCCGTGGGCCGCGGTTTCCAGGGTGGTGCCGACTTCGCCGGAGAATTTTTCCGGGATGGCCCGGGTGACGAAGTTGATCACGCCGCCGACGTTCTGTGGTCCATAACGTACGGAGCCTGCGCCACGCACCACGTCGATGCTGTCGAGGTTGCCGGAGGAAATCGGCGCCATCGACAACTGCGGCTGGCCGTAGGGTGCAAACGCTGCCGGTACGCCGTCGATCAATACCGTGGAGCGTGGCGACAGACGCGAGGTCAGGCCGCGTACCCCGACGTTGAGGGAAATATCACTGCCACCGGTGCCGTTGGCCTCCTGTACCTGCACCCCGGGAATGCGCCGCAGCACGTCACCGACGTTCATCGCGCCCTGCTCCACCATGGCTTCACGGCGCACCACGGTGCGCGCGCCCGGGTGGTTCTGCACCACTTCGGCATTCGCGTCGCCGAGCCAGTCGCCAACCACCTTGATGTCGGTGGCACCCAACTCCAGCGGCGAACCGGCTTCGCCGGTGCCCTTGCCCAGCGGGCGCAGGGTCACGGAGCCCGCATCGATCTGGTAATCCAGGCCGCTGCCCTGCAGCAACTGGCGCAGCGCTTGTTCGGGCGACAGGTTGCCGTCGACGGCCGGGGCTTGTTTGCCGGCCACCATGTCGGGGCTGAAGAACACTTGCAGCGACGTCTGCTGACCCAATTGGCTCAAGGCCGAACCCAGGGACTGGGCCTGGATATGAATGCCATCGTCAGCATAGGCCGCCGGCAGTGCGGCGCTGACGGCCAGCGCCAGGGCGAGGGGTGCCCAGCGCGATGATTTATTGTTTTTCATGGCGAGTTTTTTCACGTCGAACGTAGTCCTGTGATCGCAAGAGAGTGCGGCTGTTAATGCAAACCAGTTGCAGTTGCACAAGAAGACGAAGAACTCGAAAAAAACCTGAATCTATCGCGAAATTATTTCCTGGCTACCGTCCGGCAAGGTGCGCAAGGCCACCGGAAGAATGTGCGGCAAGGCCTTGAGCAAGGCGTCGGTGTCGGTGGATTTGAACACGCTGGTCAAGCGCAGGTTGCTCACCGCGGGCGCGCTGACCCGCAAAGGTTGCTCGCGGTAACGTGAGACCTCCCGAGCCACTTCGCCGAGAGTGGCGTTGTTGAACACCAGTTTGCCGGTGCGCCAGGCCGTGAGCTCTTCAGGGTTGACGGCGTAGGCAGCCGCCACCTGGCCCCGGGTATCCACATGGGTGCCCCGACCGGCCGTGAGCATCACGATGTCATCGGATGAGCGCCCTTGCACTTTGACCGTACCGGCCTCGACCACCACGCGGGTCTGGTCGTCATCGCGGCGCACGTCGAAACGCGTACCGGTAACCGTCACCTGCCCTGCCCCGGCGTCCACCACGAAGGGCCGGCTGGTGTCGTGCTCGACGCTGAACATGGCCTCGCCCTGCTTGAGCTCGATGCCGCGCTGGCCTTTTACATAGTGCACGGCCACCACGCTGCGGCTGTTCAAGTCCATCAGCGAGCCGTCGGGCAACGCCACCTGCCGGTGCTCCCCCAATTCAGTGCGGAACTCGGCGTTATACGTCGCCGGATGATCCAGGCCACTGAACAACCCCAGGCCCAGGGCCACCGCCAGCACACTTGCAGCCACTGTATAACGCAGCACGGGCCGGCGCTTCGCACGCGGCTGCGGGGCATCGCACAACGCCTGCAAGCGCGCCTTGGGCACCAGGTCGGTGGCACTCCACAAACCTTGCAGCACATCAAATTCGTACTGGTGCTCGGCATGCTCTGCACGCCAGGCATCAAAACGCTCGCGTTCTTCTGCGCTCAATGGGCTGTCCTGCACACGCACAAACCATTGCGCCGCCTCGTCGCGGGCCGTCGCACTGCCGCAGGCACACTCACGGGTATCCATCATGGAAGATCCTGTTTCAAAGCGGGCATTGGTCATGGTGCCATCGCATCCAGGCGGTCACGTAGATGCCGCAGGGTGCGGATCATATACTTTTCCACCATGTTTTTAGACAGGCCCAGGCGTTCGGCGATTTCCTGCTGGGTCAGGCCCTCGATTTTCTGCCAGATGAAAATCTTGCGGCAATTGAGCGGCAGCTCGGCCAGGGCTCGCTCGATGGAATCCGCCAGCTGGATCGCGTGCATGAAATGCTCCGGGTCGCCACTGTGGGGCGAACTCTGATCAAAGGCTTCCAGGGCCATCGCCTCCCGCCGGTCCTCGCGGCGATAGGCGTCAACGGCGATATTGCGCGCCGTTTGATGCAGATAGGCGCGAGGTTGCTCAACCTTGGTGGCGTTGGACTCAAGCACCCGCACAAAAGTGTCGTGGGCCAGGTCTTCGGCCTGCTGACGGTTTCTCAGGCGGCGCGTCCAGGTCCCGATCAACTCTTCGTAGTGCTCGAAAAAGCCTGTTCTGCGGGGCGGCTGAGGAGTCATCAAGGAAGCACTGGGGAGGCGGGGTGTGAATAGTAATGCTTCCTATTAAGTGGAGCAATGCTACCCGTCAGCTATCAATCACCCGCTGCAAATGAATCGCCAATTCCGTGGCAAACCGCCGTTCCGGCGTTTCCACATCAATCCCGAACAACTCCTGGATCCGCGCCAGCCGGTAGCGCAGCGTCGTCACATGCACTCCCATCGCGTCCGCGCATGCCTGGCTGCGGCAGCTCTCCCGCAGATACGCCGTCAGGGTTTCCAGGTACGGCGTCTGGTGCTTGCGGTCATGGGCGAGCATGGCGCCAACGCTGTCGTTGACGAAGGTGCGGATGTCTTCTCCGCCCACGGCCGCGACGAAGATCGGGATCGGCCCGAAATCCTGATCGGAGATCGGCCCGCTGCGGCCGAACGAGCGGGCAATCTCGATCAGCCGCCGGCAGCGCTCCCACGCGGCAGGATAATCCGCCAGCGCCCGGCACACCCCGCTGGCCAGCAGGATCGGCTCGGCACCCAGGTAGTGCGCCAGGTCATCGGTAATCTGCCGTTTGATTTTGCTCAAGCGCTCGCCTTCCGCCGGCACCAGGCACACCAAACCGTTGTCGACAATGATCACCGTGGCCTGCATCCCTGCACGCTGCAGGATGCGCGCGACGTTGTGGTGCAGGTTCTTCGCCTCCCGGGCCTTGGCGCCGTAGTCGACGATGATCATCTGCTGCGCGGTGCTGAAGCTGATGCCCAGCCGCTGGGCGCGCTGCTGGATGTCATCGGCATCGCGCCAGCGGCCCTCGAGCACTTCGAGCAGCAGCTCGGTCTGGGTCCGGGTTTCAAAACGAAAGCGGATAAAACTGCGCATCATCTGCACGCTCAAGGCGAACTTGGCGCTTTCCAGCATCAGCAGGTCCAGCTCGTTGACCGGCGCCGCCACCGGGAACAGCACCAGCGCGCCCACCAGTTCGTGGTCGACCATCAACGGTTCGATCTGCGCCCGCAGGGTGAACTGGCGCTGGCCATCGTCGAGGAACAGGTTGACCGTACTGCGCAGGGCGCTGCGCAAACTTTCCTGGGCGGCCTTGGTGATCTGCACGCTGAGCACCCCGGCGACTGCGGCCTGCCAGGCATTGTCGTCAAACAATGCGGGATCCGGGGAACGCCCCGCCACCACTTGGTTGGCGGTGAAGTCCACGGCGATCACCGGGTTGGGCAACTGGTCGCCGACCATCAGCGACAACGATGTCACCGAACCGCCGCCCAATACGTGTTCAAGCATCGTGGTATGCACATGCAACGCCTGCTGCAGGCGCTCGGCGGCGCGGCGTTCGGCTTCCAGCTGGCGCTGGCGCTCCACGGCAATGGCGCCCAGGTGGATGATCATGCCGAGGAACACCCGGTCTTCTTCCGAAACGTCCATCAGCGTGCGGGAAATCACACTGAGCACCATGGGCCGGCCGTCGAAGTCGGTGCAGTTCATCGGCATCACCATCACCGTGCGGTAATCGCGCTCCAGGGATTCGCGGCGGTAGCCGGGGTACTCGCATTCGCGCACGTCGCGGATGAACACCGCCTCGTTGCGTTGCAGGGCGGTCATCACCGGGCTGGAAGACAGCTCCCAGCAATCCACCAGCGGGCGCTGCACCAGGGTCGGGTCATGGCGGGCGATCACGTGGCCGAAGCCGGCGTCCATGTCGATGGCCATGATCGAACTCATGGTCCAGTGGGTGTGGCGGCAACTGGCGTACACCAACTGGTGCAGCATCGACTGCAGGTCACCGCCGGAGTTGATCTGACTGGCCACATCGCGCAACGACAGTATCTGCATTTCTCGATTCAAGGCGCTCACCCGAACATGGAGGTCACGGCAGCCACGTTGCCTGCCAGGCCCGCCTGATACTTGCTCCGGTTCAGAGCAATGTCCAGTGGATTTGCACTGCGTAACCACGGAAGACGCTGCTGCCCAACGCTCCTAGCCTAAGGCCACAACCAACAGCCAAAAGGGCGACGAGTGATCATGAATCTGGAAAATCTGGGCGTCAGGAAGTACTGCACCTTTATCGAAGAAACCTTTATCGAAGGCGGCAAGGACGCCGGCAAACCGATCACCCTGATCGTGGTGGCAGCCGTGTTGAAAAACCCTTGGGCCGGCCAGGGCTTCGTCGAAAACCTGCGTCCGGAAATCCTGCGCCTGGCCCCCGGCCTGGGCCATGAGATGACCCGTCGCCTGATCGCCCTGATGCCCGGGGGCAAGGTCGAAGCCTTCGGCAAGGCGGCGGCTGTCGGGGTCAACGGCGAAATCGAACACGCCTCGGGCCTGATCCACACCCTGCGCTTCGGCAACCTGTTCCGCGAAGCCGTGGAAGGCACCGCCTACTTGAGCTTCACCAACACCCGCAATGCACCGGGCGCCCTGCTTTCGCTGCCGATGGTGCACAAAAGCGAAACCGGCAAGCGCTCGCACTTTCTCACCGCCAACTTCCAGGTCGCCGATGCCCCGGGCCCCGACGAAGTGCTGATCGCCATCGGCGCCAGCGACGGCTCCCGTGCCCACCCACGGATTGCCGACCGCTACCAGGACATGGCCGAGATGGAAGCGGAACAACCCAAGGACTGACGTCTGGCTGAAGAACGACGCTCAATTGTGGCGAGTCAGCTTGCTCCCGCTGGGTCGCGGAGCGGCCCCATGAGCCCCGCCATGGTCCGCCTGAAAGCACCCGGTTGCCGTTGTGGGGCTGCTTCGCAGCCCTGCGGGAGCAAGCTCCCTCGCCACAGGGTTGATGTTTGCCACAGAAATGCCGGAGCACTGCGAAACGAAGCAAAACTTTCGTCTTCGCTACCATTTTTCGACGCAAGCCCACGGTTTCCCTTGCTCGTAGGCTTGCTTCACACCACAAGAACAAAGGAGTACCCCGATGCCGAGCACCGCGATCAGCGCCAACGTTGCAGCCGTCGATCCGGGCGCCTTGCGCCAGGCCTTCGGCACCTTCGTCACCGGCGTCACCGTCATCACCACCCATGACACCGATGGCAACCCGCGCGGCATGACCGCCAATTCGTTTACCTCGGTGTCCCTCGACCCGCCGCTGCTGCTGGTGTGCGTGGGCAAGTCGGCCGCCAGCTACACCGCGTTTGCCAGCACCGAACAGTTTGCCGTGAACCTGTTGCACGAAGGCCAGGTGGACGTCTCCGGGACCTTCGCCTCCAAGTCGCCAGACAAATTCCACACCGTCAACCACGACACCGTGCACACCGGCGCACCGATCCTCACCGACAGCCTGACCTGGTTCGACTGCAGCGTGCACCAGCGCATCGAAGCCGGCGACCACCTGGTGCTGATCGGCCAGGTCCGCGCCTTCGGCACCAGCCCCAAGCTGCCGCTGTGCTTCTGCCGGGGCCGCTACGCGAACATCCAGGACCCGCTGCCGGCCAGTTGGCTGGACTCCCACAAGATGATCATCGGCTACCTGATCGAAGCCGGCGACGCGATCCTGTTTCGCGCCGATGGCCAGGGCGGCTGGACGCTGCCGGTGGCCGGCAAGCGCAAGGGTTTTATCGACGCCGGCGACAGCTCGCTGCCGGTGGAACTGGAATCGACCTTCCTGTACTCGGCGTTCGATGTCGACGACACCGACCCCGGCTACCTGATCTACCGCGCCCAGCTCGGCCCGTTCGACGCCGAGCTGCCCGACACCCTGCGCTTCTTCCCGCTGGACGCGTTGCCCATCGAGCAGATGCCGGTCAACGAACTGCGCTCGGTGGTGCGCCGCTATGCCCGCGAGCGCCAGAACCAGCAGTTCGGCATCTACACCGGCTCTGCCGCCAGCGGCCGCATCGCGATGCTCGAAAACGCGCCCCTTTGACACGCACCTACAGGACTCTTGCATGAAAACCACGGTCAGCGCCCTTGAGGGCAACCGCCTCAACCTGTTTATCGACGGTCGCTTTGTCGCTCCCGACAGCGGCAGCTATGTCGACAGTTTCGACCCCACCACCGGCCAGTCCTGGTACCAGTTCGCCCAGGCCGATGCCGGCGACGTGGCCCGCGCCGTCGCTTCCGCCCACAAGACCTTCAACGACCGGCAGTGGCGCAACATGACGCCCACCGCACGCGGCAAATTGTTGTATCGCCTGGCCCAGCTGGTGGCCGAGCACGCCGAAGAACTGGCGCTGCTGGAAACCCGCGACAACGGCAAGCTGCTGCGGGAAATGCGCGCGCAAATGAGCGCCCTGCCCGATGCCTACGTCTACTTCGCCGGCATGGCCGACAAGCTGCAAGGCGAGGTGATCCCGGTCAACAAGCTCAACCAGCTCAACTACAGCAGCCGCGAGCCGTTGGGCGTGGTCGGCATGATCACCCCGTGGAACTCGCCGCTGATGCTGCTCACCGGCACCCTCGCACCGTGCCTGGCCATCGGCAACACGGTGGTGATCAAGCCCTCGGAACACGCCAGCGCCTCCACACTGGCGCTGGCCGAACTGATCATCGAAGCCGGCTTCCCGGCGGGTGTGGTCAACGTAGTCACCGGCAACGGCGCCGTCACCGGCGAGGCCCTGACCCGCCATCCCGACATCGCCAAATACGTGTTCACCGGCAGCACCGAAACCGGTCGGCGTATCGCTGGCAACGCCGCCAATAACCTGGTGCCGTGCCAGATGGAACTGGGCGGCAAATCGCCCCACGTGGTGTTTGCCGATGTGGATATCGAGAAGGCCGTGAACGGCGTGGTCTCCGGGATCTTCGCCGCCGCCGGGCAAAGTTGCGTGGCCGGTTCGCGCTGCTTTGTCGAAGCGCCGATCTACGACAAGTTCGTCGAGGCCCTGGTGGCCCGCACCCAACAGATCAGCGTCGGCCACCCGATGGAAGAACACACCGACATCGGCCCGCTGGCTCTGCAAGCCCAACTGCAAAAGCTCGAAGGCTACATCGCCAGCGGCGCCCAACAAGGCGCGCAGATCGCCGTCGGCGGCAAACGCCCCAGCGCCGCGCACCTGTCCGAAGGCTGGTACTTCGAGCCCACGGTGATGGCCAACGCCACCAACGACATGCCGTTCATGCGCGACGAATTGTTCGGCCCGGTAGTGGGTGTGATGCCCTTCACCACCGAAGAGCAAATGCTCAGCCTGGCCAACGACACCCACTACGGCCTGGCGTCCGGAATCTGGACCCAGAACATCGACCGCGCGATGCGCTTTGCCAACCGCATCGACGCCGGCACGGTGTGGATCAACACCTACCGCAGCTCGGCCTACATGTCCGCCAACGGCGGGTTCAAGCACAGCGGATATGGCCGTCGCGGCGGCTTTGACGTGATGCGCGAGTTTTCCCGGGCCAAGAACGTGGTCATCGATTACTCCGGCGAAATGCAGGACCCCTTCGTCATTCGCCTGCGCTGATTATTCAAGGAGCATCTTATGAAATTCGCCGTATCCCTGAGCATGGAACGCTTCTCGCCAGACGTGCCGATGCAGACCGTCATGGCCAACCTGCTGGAGCTGGCAAAGATCGCCGATGCCGGCGGCTTTGAAACCCTGTGGACCTCCGAACACCACACCCTGGAATGCACCATCGCGCCCAACCCGTTCCAGACCCTGACCTGGCTCGGCCAGCACACCGAGCGTATCCGCCTGGGCACCGCAACCCTCGCTGCCGCCTATTGGCATCCGATCCGCCTTGCCGGTGAAGCCGCGCTGTGTGATCACCTGACCCACGGCCGCCTGGAATTCGGCATCGCCCGCGGTTCCTACCAGTACGAGTTCGACCGCATGACCCCCGGCCTGCAACAGCAGGAAGGTGTGGGCTACATGAAGGAACTGGTGCCGGCGGTGCAAAAGCTCTGGACCGGCGACTACGCCCACGACGGCCACTACTGGAAATTCCCGCAGACCGCCGCCGTACCGAAGCCGCTGCAAAAAGGCCACCCGCCGATCTGGGTCGCCGCACGGGACCCGGGCACCTTCGACTGGGCAGTGAGCATTGGCGCCAACATCCTGTCCACCCCGCTCTCGCTGCCAGCGGCCGAAATCGCGGTGCTCGGCGAAAAATTCAACAAGGCCGTGGCCGACAACCCCCACGTGCCGCGCCCGCGCTTCATGATGCAGCGCCGCACCTGCGTGTACGCCAACCCCAACGACTGGGAACTGCCGGTCAAGCACAGCATGGATTTTGGCCGCGCCTTCGAGAACCTGATGCAGAACATCGGCACCGTGCACAACGGCTTCCCCGAGCCGGTGCCGTTTGAAAGCGTGCGCGGCAAAGACAACTACAACCCGGAAAACCTGCGGCGCAACTTGATGTTCGGCACCCCGGAAGAAATCATCGAAAAGCTGCTCGACTACGAAGCCGCCGGTGTCGACCAGTATTGCCTGGGCCTGACCTTCAACTTGCCGTTCGAACTGCAGAAGCAGACCCTGCGCCTGTTCATCGATGAAGTGATGCCATTCTTCGCCGAGCGCGAACGCGCCAGACAACGCAACCAGGTCAGCGCGTGATGGGCCAGGCACAACGTTTCAGCGTGGCCAACGTCACGCTCAATTATCGCCTGGACGGGCATGGACCGCGCCCGCTGGTGTGCATCCATGGCGTGGGTTCCAGCCTTGAGGCGTGGGCTGAAACGGTGGCGGGTCTGCAGGAGCAATTCACTGTGCTGACCTTCGACCTGCGCGGCCACGGCCAGTCGTCCCGCACGCCCGGTCGTTATGAGATTGATCATTTGGTGGGTGAGGCGTTGGCCCTGGCGGATCACGTAGGTTTCAAGCAGTTCGACCTGGCCGGGTTCTCGTTGGGCGGGCTGATCGCCCAGCGCATGGCCCTGACTCATCCGTCGCGGGTTCACCGGTTGGTGCTGCTGTCGACCGTCGCCGGGCGGAACGCCGAGGAGCGCGAGCGGGTACACGCGCGCCTCGCCGCCTTGCAGGCCGGGGAGCCGGAGGCTCACTACGAGGCATCGCTGTCGCGTTGGCTGACCGAGGATTTTCAGGCGCGCAATCCCGAGGCCGTTACCCGTCTGCGCCAACTGAATGCCGACAACGACCCGGGCTGTTATGCCGCGGCGTATCGCATCCTGGCCGAGTCGGATTTCGGCGAACAGCTGTCACGGATCCGCTGCCCCACGCTGATTGCCACCGGTGCCGAAGACGCCGGCTCCAACCCACGGATGGCGACGTTCATGCACGATCGCATCGAGGGTTCGCAACTGCGGATTCTGCCTGGGCTGCGCCATTGCATCCTGATCGAGGCGCCGCAACAGGTGGCCGCCCTGATACGCGATTTTCTAACCCCTTCGGAGACTCACCATGGATAAATCATTGCAGGCCCAAGGCGAAAGCGTTCGCCGCCAAGTCCTCGGGGATAGCTACGTCGACCAGGCCCTGGGCCGCGCCGACGACTTTTCCCGGCCCTTCCAGGAGGTGCTCAACGAGTACTGCTGGGGCATGGTCTGGACCGACGACAGCCTGGACCTCAAGCAACGCAGTCTGCTCAACCTGGGAATGCTCGCGGCGCTGGGGCGCATGGACGAATTCGGTACGCATTTCTGCGGCGCCCTGCGCAACGGACTGAGCGACGACGAACTGCGCGCCGCCCTCGTGCAGATCGCGGTGTACTGCGGCGTGCCGGCGGGTGTCGAGGCGTTTCGCGTGGCCCGCAAAGCCCGGGAAAGCATGGCTCCATCGGATTCAACGACCGGTTGACGCCCAACCCTTGCACTCGCCACACCGCTCATGCTGTAAGTGCCTTGGCACCACAACAAGAAATTTTTGCGCCTGCGCCTTGCGTCGCCTTAGCTCGAAGATTTTTAACTGCCAGTAGCCCAAAAATTTCTATTGATGAAGTTTTCCGCAGATTGCAAAACAACAATTGGAGGCAATTGGTGAGCGAACGACTAAAGATTGAGAACCTCTACAAGGTCTTTTCCTCAACCCCGGACAGGGCCATGCAGCTCTTGACCGCCGGGGCCAGCAAAGACCGGATCCTGGCCGAGACCGCCACCGTGGTCGGCCTCAACAACGTATCGCTGTCGATCCCCAGCGGGGCGATCTACATGATCATGGGCCTCTCGGGCTCGGGCAAATCCACCCTGGCGCGCTGTATCAACCGCCTGAATGAACCGACCGCGGGCAAGATCCTGCTGGACGGCGAAGACCTGGTGAGCCTCGACGAAAACCAACTGCGGGAAGTGCGCCGCACGCGTATCTCCATGGTGTTCCAGCACTTCGCGCTGCTGCCGAATAAAACCGTGATCGAGAACACCGAGTTCGGCCTCAAGCTGCGCGGTGTCTCGGCGGCCGAGCGGCGCAAGCGGGCCCTGGAAGTACTGGCGATTGTCGGCCTGGCCAAGTGGGCCGACCACCATCCCCACGAGCTGTCCGGCGGCATGCGCCAGCGCGTCGGCCTGGCCCGCGCACTGGCCACCGACGCCGACGTGCTGATCATGGACGAGGCCTTCAGTGCCCTCGACCCATTGATCCGCACCGAGATGCAGGACGAGTTGCTGCGCCTGCAACGCACCCTGAAAAAAACCATCCTGTTCATCACCCACGACTTCCAGGAAGCCCTGAAGCTGGGCACACGCATCGCGATCATGGCCGACGGCCAAGTGGTGCGCGAGGGCACGCCCCAGGAAATCGTGATGGACCCGGGCAGCGATTACGTCGCGGCGTTCACCCGGGAGGTGGACCGTTCGCGGCTGTTCGATGCGCGCTCGATCATGGAAAAAGCCCACACGCTGCTGGTGCAGGGTGACACCCGGGTGGTGGGCAATGACGGCACGGCTGCATTCGTACTGAACACCAGCGGCAAGGCGGTCGGCGTGCTGGACTCGGCAGCGCTGCTGGCCGTGGGCGGCGGCGCCGACGCACTGCAACGGCTGTCGAGCCAGTTCGTTTGCGTGCCGGCCAGCGCCAAGCTGGTGGAAGCCGCGCGCCTGCTCAAACCGGGTTTGCCGGTGGCGGTGGTGGATGGCGACGGGCAGTTCGTCGGCACCCTCAACAGCGCGCACATTCTTGATTGCATAGCCAGCGTCCCGGCCCCGCGCCCTGCCGCTGCGGAGGTTGCACAGCATGCTTAGTTCAGAAGACCTCGCGGTTTTACCCGTAGACCAGTGGATCAGCCAGGGTGTGGAGTGGCTGGGGATTCACCTGCGGCCAATGTTCCAGGCGATTCGCTGGCCGGTGGAGCATTTGCTGGGGCTGAGTGACACGGTGATCCACGCGATCCCGTTCCCGGTCATGGTGTTGCTGATGTTCCTGATCGCCTACCGTGCGGCGAGCCTGGGGGTGGCGGTGTTCAGCGCCGTGGCCCTGGTGGTGATCGCCGCGTTGGGGGTGTGGGACGAGGCCATGACCACCTTGTCTCTGATCACCACGGCGATTGTGATCTGCATGGTAGTGGGCATTCCGGTGGGCATCTGGTGCGCCCGCAGCGAGCGGGTGTGGGGCGTGATGCGGCCGATCCTCGACATCATGCAAACCACCCCGACCTTCGTGTACCTGGTGCCGGTGGTGATGCTGTTTGGCGTCGGCACGGTGTCGGGTGAAGTGGCGGTGGTGATCTCCGCCTGCCCGCCGCTGATTCGCTTTACCTACCTGGGCATCCGCATGGTCGACACCGAACTGGTGGAAGCCGGCCACGCCTTTGGTGCGGACAAGCGCCAATTGCTCTGGGAAATCCAGCTGCCCCTGGCGATCCCGACGATCCTCGGCGGCCTCAACCAGACCGTGCTCACGGCCATGGTGATGTCGGTGGTGGTGGCGATGATCGGCGCCGAAGGCCTCGGCCTGGTGGTGCTGCAAGGCCTGGGCCGGATGGACGTGGGCCGCGCGGCGGTGGGCGGGATTGCCATTGTGCTGCTGGCGATGATGCTCGACCGGATCACCCAGAACCTGGCGCAACCGACCATGCGCAAGCGCAAGTCGCTGTTCAAGCGACTGCTCAATCCGAACCCGGTAAACGCATAACAAAAAGAACCTCATGAATGCCCGTTGTTGACTGCCAACCCTAACCATAACGAGAAAAAAAAGAGGAAATCATGATGCATCCATTCAAAGCCTTGCTTGGATTTGCAGCAGTGTTGTACCTGGCAAGTACGCAGGTGTGGGCCGAGGATTTGCCGGGCACCGGCAAGACCATCCGCTTCGTGCAATCGGAAAGCACCGGCGGCAACTACGTACTGACCAAAATCGCGATCGAGGCCACCAAGCGCCTGGGCTACGCGAGCAAGTTGAGCACCGTCAACACCACCCTGTTCTTCCCCGCCGCGGCCCAGGGCGACCTGGACCTGTCGATGGACGTGACCTTGCCGATGCTGCAACCGAGCTTTGACAAGGTGAAGGACCGTACCGAAGTGGTGGGCTCGGGCTTCATTACGGGCGCGGGCTATAACGGCTACATGATCGACAAGAAAACCGCCGACGCGTACGGCATCACCAGCCTGGAACAAATGAAGGACCCGAAAATCGCCGGGCTGTTCGGCAAGGACGGCAAGGCCAACCTGATCAGTTGTGATCCGGGCTGGGGCTGTGGCGATGTGGTGGATTACCAGCTCGACAAGTTCGGTCTCAAGGACACGGTTAACCCGGTACGCGGCAAATACGAAGCACTGATGTTCGAAAACGTCGCCCGGCTGAAACGTGGCGAGCCGGTGTTTTTCTATGCGTGGGCACCGTCGTGGATGACCAACACCATGGTGCCGGGCAAGGACGTGGTGTGGCTGCCGACGCCGTTTGATGCGTTGCCGGGCAATGTGCCGAGCACCACTTCGGCACTGACGCCCGGGGTTGCCGGGTGCGCCGGCGGGGCTGATCCATGCCGCATGGCGATGGCGGCGTGGAACTGGTATGCGATTGGCAACAAGCAATTCATCGCGGCGAATCCGGCGATCAAGAAGTTGGTGGAGCAGATGACGTTTTCCCAGGCAACCTGGAGTTATTGGGAAAAAACCATCAGCGCCGACGGCTCCAGCGAACGCAACATTCGCAAGCTGGCGGAGGACTGGATGAAGGAAAACAAAGCGACGTTTGACGGCTGGGTGGCCACCGCAAAAACCGCCAAGTAGCACCGATTCAATGTGGGAGCTGGCTTGCCTGCGATAGCGATGTTGAATTCACCGTCGCCATCGCAGGCAAGCCAGCTCCCACAGTCGATTTTCACCCGCCGCAAAAATAACTATTTTGGCGGGCGCAATCAGAAAAAACCCACTGCCCCACCCCCACCAAACCACCAATCCCGCGCCTGCCCCTGCCCTAGCATTGCACCCACTCAGCCCATCCGGAGTGACCCCGATGACCTACAAACACCCGCTGCTGTTCAAAGCCCTGTGCTACGTCGACGGCCATTGGGTCCACAGCGCCAGTGCCAGCACCATCGCCGTACATGACCCGGCGAACCAACAGTTGATCGGCCACGTGCCGATGCTGGAAAAACCGCAAATTGTCGCCGCAATCGACGCCGCCCACCGCGCGTTTTCCGCCTGGCGTGAACAGAACCTCGATGCCCGCGCCACGATCCTGCGGCGCTGGGCGGCACTGATCCTCGAACACCAGGAGGACCTCGCCCGCATCCTCAGCCAGGAACAAGGCAAACCGCTGGCCGAAGCCCGCGGCGAAATCGCCTATGCCGCAAGCTTCATCCCGTGGTTCGCCGAAGAAGCCCGCCGCCTGTACGGCCAGAATATCCCCAGCCATATCCCCGGTGCGCACCTGGGCACAGTCAAGGAACCCGTAGGCGTCTGCGCCCTGCTGACCCCATGGAACTTCCCCTCGGCCATGATCACCCGCAAGGCCGCCGCCGCCCTCGCCGCCGGTTGCACGGTGGTGGTCAAGCCGGCCCATGAAACGCCCTACTCGGCGTTGGCCCTCGCGCAACTGGCCGAAGAAGCCGGCTTCCCGCCGGGCGTGTTCAACGTGGTGCTGGGCGAGCCACAGATGGCCATGCAAACCCTGGTGCAGGACACCCGCGTGCGCTCGGTAAGCTTCACCGGCTCGACCCGGGTCGGCAAGCTGGTACTGCAGGCGGCGGCCCAGGACGTGAAGAAGGTCTCGCTGGAACTGGGCGGCAATGCGCCATTTATTGTCTGCGCCGACGCCAACCTTGAGCTGGCAGTGAGAGTCGCGGTCGAGGCCAAGTTCCAGACCTCCGGCCAGGACTGCTGCGCGGCCAACCGGATCATGGTCGACCGTTCGATCTACGCCGAATTCCTCAGCCGCTTCGCTGCCGCCGTGCGTGAGTTGCGGGTCGGCCCGGCATTGGTCGACGGGCAAGAGCAAAGCGTCGACATCGGCCCGTTGATGCACCAGGCCGCCTTCGACGTCACCGCCGAACGCGTGGCCGACGCCCTGGAGCTGGGCGCGCAACGCCTGGTGGGCTGCGAAGGCCACGCCCTGGGCGGGCTGTTTTACCAGCCAACGGTACTCGCCGACGTGACCCCACAAATGCGCATCTACCGCGAAGAAAACTTCGCGCCGATTGCCGGGGTGCTGCCGTTCGACTCGATTGACCAGGCCATCGAAATGGCTAACGACACCGAGTACGGCCTGGCCGCCTACATTTGTTCCAACCGCCTGGACCTGATCTACCCGCTGATCCGCCGCCTCGACCACGCCATGATCGCGGTCAACGGGGTGAAATTCACCGGTCACCCGATTCCCTTCGGCGGCATGAAAGCCTCGGGCCTGGGCCGTGAAGGCGCCGCCGAGGGCTTCGAAGCCTTTGTCGAAACCAAATACTTTTGCCTGCATCACCAAGGCCAATTCCAAGGAGAGCAACCATGAGCCAAGCATTCAACAGCCTGTTCGAACAAGACCGCGCGCACTTCATGCACCCGTCCACCCACGCCCATGATCACGCCAGCGGCGCACTCAAGGGCCGCATCATCAAGAGCGCCTCGGGCATCCGCATTCGCGACCACGAAGGCCGCGAATTCATCGATGCGTTTGCCGGCCTGTACTGTGTGAACATCGGCTATGGCCGCACCGAAGTTGCCGACGCCATCTACAAGCAAGCCAAGGAGCTGGCCTACTACCACACCTATGTCGGTCACTCGACCGAGGCAATCATCGAGCTGTCGAGCCGCATCATGGACTGGGCGCCCGAAGGCATGAAAAAGGTCTACTACGGCCTGTCCGGCTCAGACGCCAACGAAACCCAGATCAAGCTGGTGCGTTACTACAACAACGTACTGGGCCGTCCGCAGAAGAAGAAAATCATCTCCCGCGATCGCGGCTATCACGGCTCAGGCATCATGACCGGCAGCCTCACGGGCCTCGCCGCCTTCCATCAGCATTTCGACCTGCCGGAAAAAGGCATCCAGCACACCATTTGCCCGCACTGGTACCGCAAGGCACCGGCGGGCATGGACGAGGCTGCGTTCGTGCGTTACTGCGCCGATGAGCTGGAAAAAATGATCCTCGCCGAAGGCCCGGACACGGTCGCGGCGTTCATTGGCGAACCGGTGATGGGCACCGGTGGCATCGTGGTGCCCCCGGCCGGTTACTGGGCGGCGATCCAGGCGGTACTGAACAAGTACGATGTGTTGTTGATCGCTGACGAAGTGGTCTGCGCGTTCGGCCGGCTGGGCTCGAAAATGGGCAGCCAGCGCTACGGCATGCGCCCGGACCTGATCACCACGGCCAAGGGGCTGACCAGCGCCTATGCCCCGCTGTCAGCGGTGATCATCGGTGAGAAGGTGTGGGACGTGATTGAAAAGGCCTCGACCCACGAAGGCGCCATGGGCCACGGCTGGACCTACTCCGGGCACCCGATCTGCGCCGCGGCGGCGCTGGCAAACCTGGATATCCTGGAACGGGAGAACCTCACGGCGAACGCCGACGAAGTCGGTGGGTACCTGAACCGTCGCCTGCGGGAAACCCTCGAAGGTCACCCGCTGGTGGGCGAAGTACGCGGCGACGGCCTGCTCGCCGCCGTGGAATTCATGGCCGACCGTGAGCAACGCACGCCGTTTGATCCTGCGCTCAAGGTCGGCCCCAAAGTCTCGGCGGCCTGCCTGGAACGCGGGATGATCGCCCGGGCCATGCCACACGGCGACATCCTCGGCTTTGCGCCGCCGCTGATTTTGACCAGGGCGGAGGCAGACCTGATCGTCGACATCACCAAAGGCGCGATCGACCAGGTGGCCGGGGAAGTGTTGGGCTGATGAGTTTCCCTTAGGAGCAAGCTTGCTCGCGATGGTCGTGAACGATAACGTGCTAATCCTGAATTAACGCGTCGTCCTCAGGCTCATCGCGAGCAAGCTCGCTCCTACAGGGTCCGTGCGCCTTTGGAGTTCGTTGCCGATGCACAAGCTTGACCGCTACGACCTGAAAATCCTGCGTATCCTCTCCGAGGACGGGCGCATCACCAAATCGAGCCTGGCCGAGGCCATCAACCTTTCGGTAACGCCCGCCTGGGAGCGCGTGCGCAAGCTGGAAAGTGCCGGCCTGGTCAAGGGCTACCGCGCGGTGATCGACTGGAATCAGGTGTTCAAGAGTCAGCAACTGCTGGTGGAAATCACCCTCGCCCGGCACACCGCCCAGGACATGCGCCGCTTCGAACAACGCATGAGCGACGCCCCCGACGTGGAGTTCTGCTACGCCACCGGCGGCGGCGTGGACTACATCGCAATGATCCGCGCAGCCGACATCGACCAGTACCAGCGTTTCATCGATCAACTGCTGATGGAAGACCTGGCCATCGAGCGCTACTTCACCTATATCGTCACCAAAACCATCAAGACCACCGGCGCGCTGCCGGCCCAGGCGCTGGACGATACGGCCTGTTCCTGATGCTTGTATAACGCCCGTAATCCCGGCAGGATTGCGCCCGTGATCTTCACGGACGAGCACATGATGACCCTGCCCTTTTTCGCCCCCGTACTTCTCACCACCGAACGCCTGGGCCTGCGCCCTCCCCATCAGGATGACTGGCGCGCGCTGTTTGCCATTTGGTCCGACCCCGAGGCCATGCGCTACTTTTCCTTTCCCACCATGACCCGCGCCGAGCAAGCCGTTGAACGCTTCGGCCAATTGATGGAGGCATCGATTGCCGGTGAAGACCTGGTGTGCATGGTGGAGTTGCTGGCCACCGGCGAGGTGATCGGCAGTTGCGACCTGTTCAATGTCGACGAGCAATGCCGCCGCGCTGAAATCGGCTTTACCCTGGGCCGCCAGTATTGGGGCAAGGGCTACATGAGCGAAGCCGCCCGCGCCGTGATCGACCATGGGTTCAACACCGCCGGGCTGCGCCGCCTTGAAGCCGACATTGACCCACGCAACCTGGGCTCCGCGAAGCTGCTTGAGCGCCTGGGTTTCGTCCGCGAAGGCTTGCTGCGCGAGCGCTGGGTGGTCGGCGACGAGATCTCGGACAGCGCGCTGTATGGCCTGCTCAAGCGTGACCGTCCTGCCTGACCCACAACGGGCGCCCCTTCTTCAGGCCGACGATCAGGGCCAAGAGGATCAAGCCCATGGCCTGCCACTGCGAAACCCCGGGGCGCTCACCCAGGATCAGCATTGAGCTGACGATGCCGAACACCGGGATCAGCAGTGACAGGGGCGCCACCCGGGAAACCGGGTACTCGCGCAACAGCAGGTTCCAGCCCCAGTAACAGAAGTGCGTCGCGCCATACACCTGGAACGCCAGCGAGAACAACGCCACGCCGTTCAGTTGAGCAGGCAAAGCGATAAAGGCTTGCGAGCCATCCAGCAGCCACGTCAACAGCACCAGCGGCAACGGCGCAAACAGGCTGGCCCAGACTACGAAGGCAAAGATCTCCCGCACCCCGGAGACCTTGATGATGATATTGCCGATGCTCCAGGCCAACGCGCTGAACAGCACCAAGGCAAACCCCAGCATCGTGGCCGCGCCCTGCACACTCAACAGCATGCCCACCAGGCCCATGGCCGCCAGCGCCACGCTGATCAATTGCGGCACGGACAGGCTTTCACGAAACAGCAGCACGCCCCAGCCCATGGTGAAAAATGCGCTGAACTGGATCAGCAACGACGCGCTGCCGGGCGGCACGCCCATGGCGATCCCGAGGTTGATCAAGGCCCACATCGCCACCCCGAATATCAAGCCATAGGCCGCCAGCCACTTCACCGCGACCTGGGGCCGGCGCACCAGAAACACCCAGGGCAACGCCGCCAGGGTGAACCGCAGGGCCGTCAGCAACAGCGGGTTGATCTCGGCCAGGCCGAGTTTGGTAATGGGGAAATTGAGTCCCCACACAGCCGTCACCAGGACGGCCAGTAACAGGTGTTTTTGCTTCATCGTGACGGGTCCATTGACTCGGTGGCACGACAGGAGGCCGTGCATCCGATAGATTTTTTCGTAAACCGCGATGGCCCGCCTGCGATTGTGGGTCAATAAAGGCTAGAATCAGGCCATGCCCGATATTCATCCCTACGAAAACACCCCGCGCGACGTGGTCGTGACCGCCATCGACTATGCCGACGGCGAGCTGTTCCCCGCCCACGCGCACCCGCGAGGCCAGTTGGCCTATACCAGCCAGGGTGTCATTACCGTCTACAGCGCCACCGGTAACTGGGTGGTGCCGCCTCGCCGCGCGATCTGGGTGCCGCCGCATGTGTCCCACGCCATGCTGATGCGCGGGCCGGTGACGATGCTCAACACCTACATTCGCCCGCAGGCGGCGCGGCGGCTGGAGTTGCCGCAACAGTGCCAGGTGCTGGATGTGTCGCCGCTGCTTGGGCAGTTGCTGGAGAAGGCCGTCGAGGTACCTGCGCGTTACGCGATGGGTGGCCGCGACAGCTATTTGATGGGCTTGCTGCTGCACGAGATCGCCCGGATGCCGGTGCTGCCGCTGTGTGCGCCGTTGCCGGCCGAGCCTCGATTGGCGAAGGCCTGCGAAGAGTTCCTGGCCGGGCCTTCGTTGGAAATCGGCATTGATGCCATGGCCCTCGGCGCGGGTATGAGCCGCCGGACTTTTACCCGCCAGTTCCGCCAGGCCACGGGGATCAGTTACCTGCAATGGCGCCAGCAAGCCTGTTTGCTGGCGGCGATTGTGCGGCTGGGCAATGGGGAACCGGTGACCAGGGTGGCGCTGGATCTGGGGTATAGCAGCCCGAGTGCGTTTGCCACGGTGTTCAAGCGTGTGTTGGGTGAGGTACCGAGCCGTTATTTCACCAGGGAGTTGCGGGGGGG
>NZ_JACARS010000161.1:0-14300 GCF_013386485.1 Pseudomonas sp. P7758
AGGTACAGCAACACGTCACTGGGCAGGCACAGGCCAAGGGTCAGCGCGGCACGGCGGGAGTGGGAATCAGCACTGCGTTGGGCCAGATCAGACATAAAAGCTGAAACATTCAGAATTATTTAGACGGCCACGGTAGCCGTCTACCTCAATGTTTTACAAGGCCCAAATGATTAAACCTTGGCGCCGTCCTGCATCAGGCGCAACCCGCTGGCCACCGCGCCCACCAGGGCAAACCCGCAGCCCAGCCACAACGCGTACTGCGGGCCGCTGCCCAGGGACAGGTGGAAACACAACGCCACCAGCGAAGCGCCGAGTGTCTGCCCCATCAACCGCGACGTGGCAACGATCCCGCTGGCTCCCCCGCTGCGGGCAATCGGTGCGCTGGTCATGATCGCCTTGAGGTTGGGCGACTGGAAAAAACCGAACCCGGCGCCACACAGGGCCATGCGCCAACCGATGTCGAAGGTCGAGGCGTCGTTGCCCAGGGTCGCCAGCGCGGCCATGCCCGCGCTCAACATCACCAGGCCGATGCCGCACAACAACGCCAGGGAGATACGGTCCGCCAGGCGCCCGGCAATCAGCGCCATCACCGCGACCACCGCCGGCCACGGCGTCATCAGGAAACCGGTGGCCACCTGGCTGTGCCCCAACACGGTTTGCAACAGGAACGGCAGCGACACAAACGCCAGCCCCTGGGCGCTGAACGCGCAAATCGCGGTGAGGGCCGACAAGGTGAACAGCGGGCGCTTGAACAGATCCACCGCAAGCATCGGCGCCGGGTGCCCGGCCTGACGGCGGATCAGCAACAGCCCGCACAGCAGCGCCACGGCGATCAGCCCCAGCGTCAACACCGCCTGCGCACCGTGCACCGCCGAGCCCAGGCCCAGCACCAGCAGGGCAAACAACCCGGCGCAGAGAATTGCCGCCAGCCGGTCGAAGGCATGCCCGGTGATCGGGATCACCGGAATCGCCCGCACCCCGAGCCACAGGGCCAGTGCCCCCAGAGGGAGGTTGATCAGGTACAACCAGTGCCAGGTAGCCACCGATAGAATCGCCGACGCCGCCGTCGGCCCCAGGGTAAAGGCCAGCCCCACCACCAGTGAGTTATACCCCAGCCCCCGGCCGAGGATTTTTGCCGGGTAGATGTGCCGCAGCAGCGCAATGTTGACGCTCATGATTGCCGCAGCGCCCAGGCCCTGCACCACCCGGGCGGCTGTCAGCGTCGGCAGTGACCAGGCCAGCCCGCAAAACAGCGACGCCACCACAAACACCAGCAAGCCTCCGAGGAACACCCGGCGGTGGCCGACCACATCACTCAGGGACGCAAAGGGCAGCACCGCGGCAATGGTCGCCAACTGGTAGGCATTGACCACCCAGATTACCGAAGCGGAGTCGGTGCCAATCCCTTCGGCCAGGGTCGGCAACGCGGTGTTGACGATGGCCGTGTCGAGGGTCGCCATGCCGATCCCCAGGGAAATGGCGACAACCGCCGCTAGACGCTTATCACTGGGCAACCCATCAGCTACTGAAGACATGGACAATCCGCACACGTGGCAAAGGCGTCTAGATTACGGGCAGCGGCCTTTTTTTTCAGCGGGCAAATGCGCGGCTGTCCAAATATTCATGTTCAGGTGCGCCATTTGCCCATCTGCGCCATCTGCACCAGCACCTCGGCCAGGGCGGGCTGCGGCGCGCTATTCAAGGTGACCAGCGCTACACAGCGGCTCGGCCGCAAGGTAGCCGCTGCCGTGACGGCACGACCGCCGAGATCGAACCCACCCAGCACCGCTTCAGGAATGTGCAAGGCGTTCATCAGGTCCAGCACGTCCTGGCCGAGCACCACTTCCTGAGTGCTGGCGGGTGCCGCCTTGTCCAGCGGCGTGGTAGTGCCATGGCCACGCAGGTACGGGGCAACTACCCGAAAGCCCCGGGCGGCCAGGTAGGGTGCGACCTCGGCGAAGCGCTCCAGGTCGCCGTCCGCGCCATGCAGCAAAATGATCGGCCTGCCCTCTTCCGGGCCGGCCTCGTAGTAGCCGATATCCAGCAGGTCGGTGCTGACCTGGCGGATCGTCCAACGGGCGGGCGTCGCCATGACCGGCAGTGACAACGCCACTGAAGCAATGGCGCTGGAAATCAGAAAGCGACGGCGATTGAAAAAAGACATAGGTTTATAGCTCCGAAAAATGCGACACAGAAAGGTCTTCAACGACCCCCACAATCAACTCGCTGCCGATCCAGCCGGCCAACAGCTCACCGGCTTTCGCGACGCCCTGCTCTTCCCCCAGGCGCGCTACCAGAAACTCGCACAACCCGGCAAAACTGCCGTCGCCTTGCAGGTGCACCAAGGCCTGGAACTCCAGCGCATCGACCTGGCGCAAGCGCGAGGTGAACTGGCGGCGCCACACCAGCAGCCCACCGGCCTCGGCCAGCATCAGCGCCTCGGGCGCCGGGGTTTGCTGCCACAATGCCGACCAGATCGCCTCGGCGTTGGTGGTCAGCCCATGGCAGCGCAGCGACGGCGTGAGTTGCAGGCGTGCCGTGTCCCAATCCACCGACGCCAGCACGTCCATGGGCAACGGGCTGGCATCGGCGGCGACAAACGCTTCATTGAGCGACGACTCGATCCAGGCCAGTTCATGCACGTCGGGATTGTTGGGGAACAGTTCGCCCAGGGTCAGGTGAAAACCCTCGGGATAGACGTCCAGGGTCCAGGCATGGGGCGGATGCCGGTCGATATGGCTGACGCACGCGGCCAGGAACGCCTCGTCCCCGACCCAGCGCCGCAGGTTGGGAAACGCCTGTTCCAGGCAACCCACCAATTGCGCGCGGTAGTTGTTCTGATACACCGCCAGTCCCGCGGCCTTGTTACCCAACATCTCGGCCGACTGCTCCGAGGCACTCACCAGCCAGGTATGAAAAGCCTGCTGCCATTGCGCGAGATTCATGAGCGCACCTGCGCACGCTTGTAGGCCTCGGAGGCACCGAGCATGCGGGCGATCGACAGCTCCTCCAGCAGCTCTGCCAGGGGCGGGATCTCGTCATCGCGCTCGATCATCGTGGCGACCGGGCCGAGCAACGCAACGGCCTTGGCATACAAGTCCCAGACGCCATCACACACCGGGCTGTCGTGGCTGTCGATCAGCAAATCGCGGCCCTGGCTATGGCCGGCCAGGTGAATTTGCCGGACCCGCTCGGCCGGAATCCCGTCGAGAAACGCGAGAGCGTCAAAGCAATGGTTGCTGGCGCTGACAAACACATTATTGACGTCCAGCAACAGCTCGCAGCCGGTGCGCCGGGACATGGCGGCGATGAATTCCCACTCGCTCATGGACGCGCCATCAAAGGCCAGGTAGCTGGACGGGTTTTCAAACAGCATCGTGCGGCCCAACACTTCTTGAGCCAGGTCGATATTGGCGCAGACCCGGTCCAGTGCCTCATGGGTGTAAGGCACCGGCAGCAGATCATGGGAGTTGAAGGCCCCACTGCGGGACCAGCTCAAGTGGTCGGACACAAACAGCGGTTCGATCTCGTCCACCAGCGACTTGAGGCGTTTCAGGTAATCGCGATCGAGGCCCTCGGCCGTGCCGATCGACATCGACACCCCGTGCAGCGCCACCGGATACCGCTCGCGAATCTGGCGCAGGATGTGCCGGGGCTGGCCGCCCGCGACCATGAAATTCTCGGAGATCACTTCAACGAAATCCACCGCCACCGGGTTCTCCAGGAACTCGCTGTAGTGTTCCTTGCGCAGCCCCAGGCCATAGCCTGGAAAACGCGGGTTGGGTGTCGGCATCATGTGGTCTCCGTTGCATAAATAGGCGGCGGGCCCAACCTGGGCCCGCCGGGGTGTTACTTCGGTTCGGTAGTGGTGCCGCCCAGCTTCAGGCACTCGGACGGGGTCTTGACGACAACGCCCTGGCCCTTGCAGCTGTTGAGGCCCTTGCAATCGTTCTTGGCCGTGGCGCACAGGCTTTCGCCCTTGCAGTTGTTCACGCCGTAGCAGCGACCCGGCTGTTCCGGCTGGTCGGCGGCGCTGGCGGCCGCCGCGAAGGAAGCGGACGCCATGGCGATCAGGGCGGCAGCAGTGGCAAGGCTCAAGCGGGATTTGATGGATGTGCTCATGGGTATTACTCCTCGGGGTGGGGTTTATTTGATGACGGATGCCGCGTCTTCGATGACCTTCGCCACAGCCTCGGGCTGGGAGATGTACACCGAGTGGCTGGCCTTGATTTCAGTGACTTTCGAGCCGGCGCGCTTGTACATCCAGCGCTGCAGATCGGGGCTCAGGGCACGGTCTTCGGTGGACACCACGGCGTAGGTCGGCTTCTTGTGCCAGGCCGCGGCCCACACGGTGCCGCCGAACAGCGCGGTGGTGGCCGGCACCTGGGAGGCGGCCATGAAGTCGGTGCGGTTGGTGGTCAGGTCGGCAGCAAAATCGGCATTGAACTTGGTGCGATCAAAGAACAGATGCCCGTCGCGGGTCTGCATCACGTCATTGCTCGGCGCCGGCATCGACGACAGCAGCTGGCTCATGTTCTCGCCGACTTCCGGTTGCAGGGCCGAGACATAGACCATCGACTTGACCTTGTCGCGGTCACCGGCAATCGAGATCACCCCGCCGCCGGAGCTGTGACCCACCAGCACCACCGGGCCGACCTGCTGCTCCAGCACTTCGCGGGCCTCGGCCACGTCGGCGGCGAGGCTTTCATGGCCCTGATGCACCACGGTGACCTTGTAGCCCTTGTGAATCAGGATGTCGTGCACCACTCGCCAGCCGGAGCCGTCGACAAAGGAACCGGGCACGATCACCACGCTTTTACCGGTGCCCGGCTGGGGCTTGGCTGCATCGGCGGCCGAGGCCACCAACGGTGTAGCGAGTGCCATGGCGATCGCCAGGGAAGAAAGAATACGCATGCGACTCTCCACAGGCCTTGGGGCCTGATCATTGTTGTGAAAGGGTTAACGGCGTTGGCCGGACAGCACGCGGTCCAGTGACCAGGCCCCGCCGCCATACGCCAGCAGCGGCAGCAACAAGCCCGCCCAGGTCAGGTGGGTCGGCCAGGCGTCGGGGTACACGAACACCTCGATCACCAGGGTCATGCCCAACAGCGCGGCAGCCGCCGGGCGGGTCAGCAGGCCCAGCACCAGCAACAGCGGGAACAGATGCTCGGCGTAGGTCGCCAGGTGCGCTGCCCAGTCCGGCGGCACCAGCGGCAAGGCGTATTCCGAGCGAAACAAGGTGTAGGTCGACGGCTTGAGCTGCAGGAAACCGGTCACCTTGGTGCGGCCCGAGAGGAAAAACACCGAAGCGATCCCGAGGCGGGCCACCAGCAACAGCAGCGCCTCAGGCAGCACACGCTTGAGCACCGCAGGGGCCAGGGCAATCATGGTTGTTCCGTCAGGCTGCCGAAGCCTTTGGGGGTTTTGATCTGGGTGCAGGTGCCTTTGTCCACCAGCACCCAGGCGTTGCCCTGGTAATCCGCCTTGGCGGTGCCGGCGCAGGAAGTCCCGGCACCGGCGGCGCAATCGTTGGCACCGGCGAGGGACACGCCGAAGCATTTTTCCTGAGGCTTGGCATCCTCGGCATGGGCGGTGGCGGCGAAGGCACCGAGGGACAATGCGAGGGTGGCGGCAAGGGCTGCGTAATGGCGCTTCATTGTTGAATCTCCTGGCTTGACTGAATGTGGCCAGGGCGCTTGTGCGGTGGGTGACCGCCTGCGCCATCTGGTAGACAGATTTAAAGCCAGGCGTGTATCCCGTCTGTGTCGCGTTTCCTCCTTCTATTCATGCCGGTGTATCAAGTGGGTGCTGATACACAGTCTGATACACAGCCAAAAAAACCACGCCAAACCACCGCCGTTTTATTCGGCATCCCGAACGACACAATTAGAAATATTCGCCTTTCCGAACACCCACCTTCCCCCGCCTTCGACGACCTCAAAAATCCCCATAAATTTCATACGGTTGTTGTCATCTTTGTTACATGCCAACTGGCATACATTCTGCTACATCAGGTTTTCTAGTAATAAAATGTTTCTAAATTGAAACAGTCTCATCGCCTGAAACCCAACGGCCCCGCGCCCTATAACAACGTCCATGCCCCAAAGGAGGGCGACAACTCTCACCTTTTTGATCGACTTCAACTCTCCAAGCCTGCTGCCGCACGTAAGCACCCAAAAGGGCGAATGGCCTGATCGCCAATAACAAGCCCGACTACAAAAAAGGACAAATTGATGAGTTCGAGCAAATACCCCGCAGTGTCCTTCACGGACCTCGCCCCCCAGGCCCCGGACCACACCGAGAATGCAATCGGTTTCGGCCCCTTTCTCTTGTTGGCGCGCCAGCATGTATTGCTGCGCAACGGCGAGCCGGTGACCCTCGGCAGCCGCGCCTTGTACCTGCTGATCGCCCTCGCCAGCCGGGCTGGCGAGTTGCTGGAAAAGTCCGAGCTGATCTCTTTCGCCTGGCCCAAGGTGGTGGTGGAGGAATGCAACCTGCGCGCGCAGATCGTTGCGCTGCGCCGGGCGCTGGGGGATGACGGCAACTTCAGCTACATCGTCACCGTGCCGGGCCGGGGTTATCGGTTTGTCGCGCCGGTGACGATGCAGGCAGTGAGTGAAGGCGCCATCGCCCAGGCGCTGGTACCCGCCCCGACGGTGGACGTGCCCAACCTGCAACCGCCGCCCAGCACAGTGATTGGTCGCGAACAGCTGATCCTGAGCCTGGCCGACCAGGTACTGAGCCAGCGTTTCGTGACCATCACCGGCCCCGGCGGCATCGGCAAGACCACCGTGGCCCTGGCCGTGGCGCAACTGCTGCAGGGCCGCTTTCACCAGGGCATGTGCTTCGTCGACCTGGCCCCCGCCACCAGCGGCCAATGGGTGGCCGGCATGCTCGCCAACGCCCTGGGCATTCAAAGCGTAAGTGACGAGCCCTTGCAAAGCGTGGCCTCGATGCTCGCCAACAGCCCGTTGCTGCTGGTGCTCGACAACTGCGAACACGTGCTGCAAGCCACCGCCGACGCGGTCGAGGTGCTGCTGCGTTGCGCGCCCCAGTGCTGCGTGCTGACCACCAGCCGCGAGCCGCTGCGGGCCGAGGGCGAACGGGTGCACGACCTCGCCCCGTTGCTGGTGCCGGACGAAGACGTGAACTTGAGTGCCGAGCAAGCCATGACCTGGTCGGGCATCGCCCTGTTCATCGAACGGGTCAAGGCCCTCGACCCCGGCTTCGTGTTCAAGGACACCGACGTCGCCGCCGCCAGCGCCATCTGCCGCAAGCTCGACAGCAACGCCCTGGCCATCGAAATCGCCGCGGCGCGGGTGCGCACCTTTGGCATCCAGGACCTGGTGGGGTTGCTCGACGGCAGCTTCCGCCTGCAAATGACCGGCCGGCGCACCGCCCTCGCCCGCCACCGTTCACTGAGCGCGACCCTGGACTGGACCTACTCGATGCTCACCGGCGACGAACAGGCCATGTTGCGCCAACTGGCGGTGTTCACCGGTTCTTTTACCCTGGACGCGGTCAAGGCCATGACCGCCAGCAGCACCCTCGATGCACGCAATGCCCTGCCCTTGCTGGAAAGCCTGATGGACAAGTCGCTGCTGATCGCCGGTGAATCGCAGTTGCTCAAGCGCTACCGCCTGCTGGAAACCACCCGCGCCTACGCCCTGGAGAAACTCAACGAACACGGCGAAGCCGACGCCACCCGCCAGCGTCATGCACTGTATGCGCTGGGCGTATTGCAGGAAGCCGGGCAGACCCTCGACGGGCTTTCTCCCGAGACCTGGATCGGCCTCTACGGCCCGGAAATCAACACCATCCGCACCGCGCTGGAGTGGGCCTTTTCAGCCTCGGGCGACCTGCCCACCGGCATCGAACTGACCCTGGGCGGTGTGCCTTTGTGGCTGCGCCTGTCGCTGGTCAGCGAGTGCCGTACCTGGGTCGACAAAGGCCTGGCCAGCGCCGCCACCACCCCGCTGCCGCTGCGCCAGCGCATGCTGTTGCAAACCGCCCTGGCCAGCGTGCTGATGCTCACCTATGGCACCGGCGGGCCAATGCGCGAAGCCTGGCGCCAGGTGCGTGAAGACGCCCGCGACCTGGGCGATGCCGAGCACAAGCTGCGGGCGCTGTGGGGCCTGTGGAGTGACCGCTGCGGCTGCAACCAGTACGCCGAAGCACTGGAATTGGCCGAGCGCTACATCAGCCTGAGCCACAGCGGCAACCAGCAACTGCTGGGTAAACGTATGCGCGCGCTGGCGTTGTTTCACATGGGCGACCTGGCCGGCGCCCGACAGAATATCGACGAGGCACTGGGGTCACCGTCAGCCCCGCGCTCGCACATTATCGACGTGCATTTTGACCAGCGCATCGCCGCCCGCTGCCTCAAGGCACAGGTGCAGTTGCTGGAAGGCGATGTCGACCCGGCGCTGCGCCTGATCGGCAGTTGCGTCGATGAAGCCATCACCCTCGATCACCCCGCGACCCTCTGGTACACCCTGTGCCTGGGGGCAATTCCCCTGGCGCTGTTGGCGTCCAACCTGCCCAAGGTGCGGTACTACCTGGGCTTGCTGCAAGACAGCACGACCCAGCAGGACCTGCACATCTGGCGTCAGTTTCGGCTGTGCTTCGAGAGCATCCTGCTGATCCGCCAGGGGTCGCCCGAAGAAGGCGTGCCGTTGCTGGGTGAGGCCTTGCATCACCTGCATGGCCAAGGCGATAGCCAGCTTTATAGCTTGCTGCGTTGTGAATACGCCCTGGGGCTGGCGCGGCTGGGCCTGGAGAAACTGGCGCTGGAGGTGTTGGAAGACACCCTGCAATTGGCGCTGGGCCGGCATGAGCGCTGGTTCGTGCCGCAGATGTTGCGGATCAAGGCGCAGCTGATTCTGCGCCAGGCCCAGTACGGGTCGGTGGACAAGGCCAAGGTGTTGCTGCGCCAGGCGTGGGTGGATGCGCAACTGGCCGGGGCGCATTTCTGGCGGGCGCAGATTGCCAGTGACCTGGCCAGGTTGCAGGAGCCGAAGATGCGGATTGCTTCGTTGCCAAGGTTTCAACACCGGTAGAGGCTGCCGGCATGTAACGGTAAAAAGGGGACGGTAAAAAGGGGACGGTAAAAAGGGGACAGATCTATTTTATAAATAAATCTGTCCCCTTTTCGCTCTTTTTGAACTCCGGCAGCCGCGCTATTGATCCGCTGCATAAATGACGGTTTGCGCACTGTCGGGTACAGCGGGTCGGCGGGTGAAGTAGGTGTCGCCTTCATCCGTATGAATCTCGTATTCAAACTTGCTGGTCGCGCGGCCCGTGGCGGTGGCGTGCTTGATGATCTTCAGCACCCGCTGGAATTTCACACTTTGGGTGCCGTTCTGGCTGGGCCCGGTGAGCACGTTGACGCTTTGAAACCAGCCGTCGTTCTTCTTGTTCGCCACCAGGGCGCCGGTCATGGCTTCAAACCGCTCCAGCCGGGTAAAGCCCCACAATGTCTGCTCTTCCACGGTTTGGCCGAGGGCCGCAGAGCCGGTAAACACGAACAGGTTGATCGCCGGGCTGTCTTCACAGAAGAAATCGTAAGGCACCAGGCCGTCGACCATTTTCTTGCCGGCCACGAAGCCTTTTTTGTGCACCTGAAACATCGCCACCTCCACGCCAATGGCGTCACTGAACATCAGCTCACGCAGGAGAAAAGTCTAAAGGCGCAGGGCGTACAGGGCGGTCAAGCCAATGTAATATCGTGTAAAGATCCCACCCGAGGCAGGATGATTTCCACGCTCAACCCGCCGGACGGCTCGTTGTGCGCCTCGATGGTGCCGCCATGCATTTCCACGGACCTCAAGGCGATCGCCAGGCCCAGTCCGAAACCGGCATCGGTGTCATTCGGGCCACGTTCGAAAGGTTCGAAAATACTCCGCAACCGCAGGTTTTCAACACCCGGCCCCTGATCGGTGATCAACACCCGCAGCCAACGGTTGTCGGGGCTGACCTCCGCCGAAACCCGCACCGTGGTATCAGGCTGCGTGTAGCGCACGGCATTTCGAATGACATTTTCGAAACACCGATACAGCAGCTCGCCACTGGCCCGACTGACAAAGTCCGGACACGCCTGCAAGCTGACACTGCAGCCTTTGATACCCGCCTCGAACTGAGCATCCTCGACAATCACGGCCAGCAATTCGACGATATCCACCGGCTCGCGCTCGATACTTTCGGGGCGGCCCTGCACGCGCGCCAGGGTCAACAGCGCCTCGATCAGCGTGTCCATGCGCGCCGATTCACGCTGGATGCGCCCGAGCATTTCCTGGCGTGCCGGGTCTTGCTGCAACAGCCCGATGGCCACTTGCAGGCGCGTCAACGGTGAGCGCAGTTCATGGGAGATGTCGTGCAGCAGCTGTTGCTGGGCCTCCACCAGCAGCTTGAGCTGGTTGGCCATGCGGTCGCAGTCTTCGGCCAGGTCGACGATTTCATCACGGCGCTTGCCCATCATCGGCCGCACCCGGGTTTCGAAGCGGCCCAGCGCAACGTCGCCCATCGCCCGCCGCAGATAAGCCAGCGGCCACGCCAGGTAGTAGGCCATGTACCCACTGAACAGCGCGCTCATCAGCGTGCCGATGATCAGCGGGATCCAGTGGCCCAGGCGCCCGGGTTCGTGGGGAGGATGGGAAGACCTGAGGGACAGCGCGGCCCCGTCCTTGCTGATGAGCGACTTTTCATAAGCCACCTGCGAGACCGGCGTGCCGGCCAGCAATTGACCGGCACTGTCATAAACGCCAATGGCTTGGCCGTGGGGTGGCTGCCACACCGCCAGGAGCTGGCGGCCCGACTCGACACCGTACTGTTCCAGCAACTGTTCTTCGCTGGCCAGGATCGCATCCAGATGATGGTCCCCGGGGCCCAGGCTGCCCGCCACGAGAATGCTCAAGCCCACCAGGAACGTCAGGCTGGTGGCCAGCCAAAAGGCCAGGAACAGTTTCCAGAACAGCCGGCTGGGTTTCATCATTCGGCGATCAACAGGTAACCGAGGCCACGCACGCTCTGGATCCAGGCCTTGGCATCCGGGCGCGGGCCCAACTTCTGGCGAATGCTGCTGATATGCACGTCGATGCGCCGGTCATAGCGGGTCAACGGGCAGCCCAGGGCATTGAGCGACAGGTCCTTTTTGCTCACCACCTGGCCGGCGCACCGGGCCAGCACTTCAAGCAGGCTGAATTCGGTACTGGTCAGCCCCAGCTCGCAACCGTTCCAACGGGCCTGGCGTTTGCCGGGCCACAGCATCAGGGCGCCGGTCGTTATGACCTCCCCGGTCGGCTGGCCCACGGGTTGCACCCGGCGCATGATCGCGCGCAGGCGCGCCACCAGTTCACCCGGGGAACTGGGCTTGGGCACGTAATCGTCCGCGCCAAGCTCCAGCCCGGTGATCCGGTCGATGTTGTCGCCCCGGGCCGTGAGCAACACCACCGGCACCTGGCTGCTGGCCCGGATACGCCGGAGCACCTCGATGCCCGAGAGCCTGGGCAGCATCACGTCCAGCACCACAATGCTGTAGCGCCCCGACAACGCCTCAACTTCACCCTCCTCGCCGGTGTGCACGCAGGTCGCCTCAAAGCCTTCATGCTCCAGGTATTGGCCGAGCATTTCAGTCAGTTCCTGGTCATCGTCGACTAGCAATACGCGGATCATGGCGAGCTCGTGAAAGGGTACCCCCACAGTATCGCCCAGCCTCATCGCCCCGGGGCCAACCTTTACCTAACTTGACACTTGGTTAACCGCACCAAACCCGCGCCGCTCTTATGCTTGCCGTCCACCCGTCTGGCCGCGTTGTGGTGACCCGTCTGCGGCGAGTCATCCCGGCGCGCTTGCGCTGCTTGTCGATGTGTTCTGGAAAAGATCTTGATGAATTTTTCGCGCCTGCTCTGCTCGGTTGCGCTGCTGCTCAATGTCACACTTGCACACGCTGAAGCCTTCAAAATCTCGGATATCCGTATCAACGGTCTGCAACGGGTCTCGGCGGGCAGCGTGTTTGGTGCCTTGCCGCTGAACGTGGGGGACGAGGCGGATGACCGACGGCTGGTGGATTCCACCCGTGCGTTGTTCAAGACCGGCTTCTTCCAGGACATCCAATTGAGCCGCGACGGCACGGTGCTGATCATCAATGTGGTCGAGCGCCCATCGGTGTCCAGCATCGAGTTCGAAGGCAACAAGGCCATCTCCACCGAAGACCTGCTCAAGGGCATGAAGCAGTCGGGCCTGGCCGAGGGCGAGATCTTCCAGCGCGCCACCCTGGAAGGCATGCGCAACGAACTGCAGCGCCAGTACGTGGCCCAGGGTCGCTATTCGGCCACGGTCGACACCGAAGTGCTGCCGCAGCCGCGTAACCGCGTGGGCCTGAAGGTCAAGATCGACGAAGGCTCCGTGGCCGCGATCCAGCACATCAACGTGGTGGGCAACCACGTGTTTACCGACAAGGAACTGATCGGCACGTTCACCCTCAAGACCAGCAACTGGCTGTCGTTCTTCACCAACGATGACAAGTACGCCCGTGAAAAACTCACCGGGGACCTGGAACGCCTGCGCTCCTATTACCTGGACCGTGGTTATATCAACATGGACATCACCTCGACCCAGGTGTCCATCACCCCGGAAAAGAAGCACGTCTACATCACCGTCAACATCAACGAAGGCGAGAAATACACGGTGCGTGACGTGAAGCTCAGCGGCGACTTGAAAGTGCCCCAGGACCAGCTTGAAGCCCTGTTGCTGGTGCAGAAAGGCCAGGTGTTCTCGCGCAAGCTGATGACCACCACCTCGGACCTGATCACCCGGCGCCTGGGTAACGACGGCTACACCTTCGCCAACGTCAACGGCATGCCCACGCCCCACGATGAAGACCACACCGTGGACATCGTGTTTGCGGTCGACCCGGGCAAACGGGCCTACGTGAACCGCATCAACTTCCGTGGCAACACCAAGACCGACGACCAGGTGCTGCGCCGGGAAATGCGCCAGATGGAAGGTGGCTGGGCGTCGACCTACCTGATCGACCAGTCCAAGGTTCGCCTTGAGCGCCTGGGCTTCTTCAAGGAGGTCAACGTCGAAACCCCGGCCGTGGCGGGGGTCGACGACCAGCTTGATGTGAACTACGCGGTCGAAGAACAAGCGTCCGGCTCGATTACCGCCAGCGTCGGTTTTGCCCAGGACGCCGGGCTGATCCTCGGCGGTTCGATCACCCAGAACAACTTCCTGGGCACCGGGGATTACGCCAGCCTGGGCCTGACCCGCTCGCAGTACCAGAGCAAGTACAACATTGGCTTTACCAACCCCTACTTCACGCCGGACGGGGTGAGCCTGGGCTATAACGCGTTCTACAGTGCCACCGATTACAACAACTACTACGACGATGGCAGCGGTGTTTCCTACTACTCCATCAACAGTTACGGCCTGGGGGCCACACTCGGCTACCCGATCAATGAAACCTCGCGGTTGAGTTTCGGCCTGACGGTGCAACACGACAGTATCGACCCGGGCATCTACAGCTCTGATGAGATCTACGATTTTCTTCAGCGCGAAGGCAGTGAGTTCACCAACTTCAAGGCCAACCTTGGGTGGTCGGAGTCGACGTTGAACAAAGGCGTGATGCCGACCCGTGGTTACTCGCAGAACCTGAACCTGACGGTGACGCTTCCGGGCAGTGACTTGAGTTTCTACAAACTCGATTATTCCGGGCAGACATTTGTGCCGATCACCAATTCGACGACGCTGCGTTTGCATACCAAGCTCGGTTACGCCAACGGGTACGGCTCGACGGACGGCCTGCCGTTTTATGAAAACTACACGGCCGGGGGTGAAGGTTCGGTGCGCGGGTTTGAAAGCGGCACGCTTGGGCCGCGCAGTACGCCGGCGACCGGGGCGTATGCCAGTGCGGGCCAGCAGTACTACAGCGACCGCAGTCCTGAGGCGTTGGGGGGCAACATCCTGATTACCGGGGGGGCGGAATATCTGTTTCCGATGCCGTTCCTTAAAGATAATAAATCGGTGCGTACGTCTGTGTTCTGGGATGTGGGTAACGTTTATTCGGACAAGTGTGCCCTCAGTACTACCCAGGGTTGTAATGGGGTTGACCTGAGTCAGCTGGGTGCATCTGTGGGGGTTGGGGCTACGTGGTACAGCCCGTTGGGGCCGTTGAGTATCAACCTGGCGTTGCCGGTTCGTACGCCGGAGAATGCGACCAAGCAGGTGTTCCAGTTCTCCATGGGGCAGAATTTCTGATCTGCCTGGGTACATATCCGTTTTTGCGGTTATGGCCGCTATTG